>DLXL01000525.1:4404-16800 GCA_003448025.1 Saprospirales bacterium
CAAGTGACGCGATAACCCGAATACCTATAAATTTTGACAAGGCATAACCGGCAACCTGTGCCATTACTAATGCAATTTTCATCTGAACACCCCAAATAACAGCATCAGCATATAATCCGGCTGTGAATGGTTTGCGAAATGCATATATGCAAAAATAAGCGGTGAATGCTGTTAGGCCTGCAAGTATAATACGGAGCAGCTGAGACGATTTTGAAAGTCGATAGGCAATTGACGACGAATACAGCATTTAAAGCAGATTTCCGCAATGATAAATGCTGTTTGAATCCACCAATAAGTGGTTGCAAAAACACAACCATTACTTAATGATGGGTTAATATGTTACTCCATTCCTTTGCGGTGAAGTAACCGCTTTGTTAAGCCTATGTTTCTGCGACCATACCGTTCCGTTGATAAAAGAATAGTGCAAAAGCTATTCTACGACACCGTTCATGAAATAAATGCACGTGATTATTCGCCTGATCAGATAAAGGCATGGGCGCCGGAAATTCCGGATAGAGAAGGTTGGAG
This sequence comes from Saprospirales bacterium, assembly GCA_003448025.1. Classification (GTDB taxonomy): domain Bacteria; phylum Bacteroidota; class Bacteroidia; order Chitinophagales; family Saprospiraceae; genus M3007. The sequence continues at coordinate 4,933 of DLXL01000525.1, forward strand.
CAGGCTTGATCAGCAATACGCTTATTTGGTGGAATACCAGCGGCAGATTGTAGGATTCGCAAGTATGAATGATGACGGGCTTATAGACTATTTGTTTGTACACAAAGATTTTCAAAATAAAGGCATTGCGAGTACATTACTGAAACAACTGGAAAGAGTGGCACGTAAACTACCTCGAGATAACATTTATACAGAGGCAAGTATTACTGCCAGAGGTTTTTTTGAAGCAAAAGGGTTTTCTGTTATTTCAGCGCAGGAAAAGAAATTGAATGGAGTACTCCTTAACTATTTGATAATGAAAAAATCGTTGTTGAACGTAAAATCAAAATAAACCATTACTTAATCCAGGCTTAACTTTACTCCTCCGATATTTGCCTGAAAATCAGACAAATATGAATCAGATTCATCCAATAAAAATTGTTGTTTTTGATATGGCCGGCACAACGGTCAGAGATACTAATGAGGTGCTGAACTGCTTTGCAGAAGCTTGTGCATCAGAAGGAATAGCAACTTCACCTCCTCGCCTGAACGCTTTAATGGGCGTTTCGAAACTGGAAGTATTTAAAATCCTTTGGAAAGAACAATTGGGTGCAACAGCCTCTGAAAGTTTGATCCAAGCAAAAGCGGATCAAAGCTATCAGGTATTCAAAGAAATTTTAGAAAACTACTATCTTCAAGCTACATTAGAGCCTACCCTGGGCGCACTGGAGGTCTTTAATTGGCTGAAAACCAGAGATATAAAAATTGCTTTGAATACAGGGTTTTATCGCGCCGTTACAGATATTATCTTGAATAAATTAGGATGGATGGCCGGCTTAGACAAGCAATACGTAGGTGGAACCGGAACTATAATTGACTATTCCATTTCAAGTGAAGACGTTCCATTGGGTCGGCCAGAACCATTTATGATTCAAAAAATCATGTCTGTTTTTGGTATTACAGATCCAAAACAGGTTATAAAAATTGGTGACACACCTGTAGACCTTGCAGAAGGGAGAAATGCAGGTTGTGCGGCTTCTCTGGCAGTAGTAAATGGTACACACTCCAGAATTGAACTTGAAGTTTTAGAAAACGACGGTTTATTACCTACGTTGAGAGAACTTCCTGAGTGGCTGCTTTCTAATGGATTCGTAAAAGACTGAAATATGAATAAATTGCTTATTGCCTTAGTCATTTATCTGGGTGCGTTACAAGTATTATTGGCGCAAATTCCAGGAAAAACAGGAAAGGATCAATCTGTCCTGTTGCCAACAGGATGGAGCCTTACTCCTGCAGGCATTTCTCAGGAACTGGGCGACCTTCCCTTAAACATGGTCATTTCGCCTAACAAAAAATACCTGGCAGTAACCAATAACGGACAAAGTAAAAACACTATTCAGTTACTTTCAGCAAAAAATGGGCAAACCTATGATCGGGTTGAAGTTCCTGCCGCTTGGCTGGGAATCGGGTTTACAGCCGACTCGAAGTCGCTTTATGTTTCAGGTGGCAACACCAATAAAATTTGGAAATATAACATTCAGCAAAAGCAATTGTTTCTCTCTGACTCCATTATTCTAGGCAAACCCTGGCCGACCCGAATTTCTCCAACAGGTTTATGTGTGGATGATCAGCAACAATTATTGTATGTAGTTTCTAAGGAGAATCATAGCCTTTATGTTGTGGATATACGAACACACAAGGTTATTCAGCGGGATTCCCTTGGTAAAGAACTGTATACGTGCGTCTTGTCGCCGGATAAAAAGGAGCTTTACATTTCACATTGGGGCGGCAACGAATTATTGGTATGGGATACCCAAAAACGAAAGGTTTCAAACAGGATAGAGGTTGGCGACAATCCGAATGATATTGCCATTCGGCAAGACGGTTTGTACGCTTTTGTAGCATGTGCTGACGATAATTCTGTGAGTGTGATTGACCTTAAGCAAAGAAAAGTGGTAGAAACACTGGTATCTTCTCTTTATCCGGATGCACCCACTGGATCCACTTCTAATAGCGTTGCCTTGTCTCCAAGTGGTAAGATATTATACATTGCCAACGCTGATAACAATTGTCTGGCCGTATTTGATGTTTCCACTCCCGGCAAAAGCATTTCCTCCGGGTTCATCCCAACTGGATGGTATCCAACTTGTGTCCGTACTTTAGGCAAAAACCTTTTTGTGGCCAATGGAAAAGGATTTACCTCATTCCCAAATCCTAATGGGCCCAACCCAATCGGCAGAGTAAACTACCAAAAAGGTCAAGCGGAGGATCAGTATATTGGTGGGTTGATGAAAGGCACTCTGAGTATTATTTCCAATCCAGGCCCTGGTAAACTGGATGCATATTCCCGTCAGGTATATCAAAACACACCTTATACCAAGGAACGGGAAAAACTGGCGGAGGGCGAATCAGGCAATCCAATACCTCAAAGTGTGGGAGCCCCATCTCCAATCAAATATGTCTTTTACATTATCAAGGAGAATCGGACCTATGACCAGGTTTTAGGAGATATGCCTGAAGGGAATGGAGACAGCAGTTTGTGTTTGTTCCCGGAATCTATTACCCCAAACCATCACAGTCTTGCCAGGGAGTTTGTGCTGCTGGATAATTTTTATGTGAGTGCAGAGGTTAGTGCAGATGGACACAATTGGAGCACCGCTGCATACGCTAACGATTTTACGGAAAAAACCTGGGTGACCAGCTATGGAGGTAGAGGTGGAGACTACGTTTATGAAGGTCAGAATAAAACCGCATGGCCCAAAAAAGGATTTATTTGGGATTATTGCAGACGCGCAGGTATAAGCTACCGCACCTATGGAGAGTTTGCGGATGACTTTAAGCCGAATATTCCTTCATTAGAGGGGCATTTTTGTCCATATTATACTTCCTGGGATACAAATGTAAAAGACACAACACGGGTCTCGCAGTGGAAACGCGAATTTGATTCACTGGTCATTCAAAATGCAGTTCCAAGATTAAGTACCCTGCGCTTGATCAATGATCATACGGAGGGTTTACGCAAAGGCGCCCCTACTCCATTTGCTCAGGTTGCCGACAATGATTTGGCCTTCGGTTTGTTTATTGAACACTTATCCCAAAGTCCAATTTGGAAAGAATCTGCTGTATTCGTTTTAGAAGATGACGCCCAAAATGGTGCGGATCATGTGGATGCACACCGTTCCATTGCCTTTGTTATTAGTCCGTATACTAAACGGCATTATAAAGACCATACCTTGTATTCCACCAACTCAATGCTACGGACGATGGAATTGATTCTTGGTTTACCTCCAATGAGTCAGCATGATGCTGCAGCTACTCCAATGTGGCGCTGTTTTACCCAAAACCAGGACCTTACGCCTTATAAAGCTAAAAGACCATCAGTTAACCTTGATGACCGAAATGCCGCTGTTGATAGTGATTTACAGCGGCGTTCAGATGGTTTCGATTTTTCTGGCGAGGATCGTGTCCCTGATTTGGAATTTAACCAGGTGCTCTGGAAAATTATAAAAGGAGAGAACGCTGAGATGCCAGCTCCAAGAAGAGGAGCATTCCTTCAAGTAGAGGTTGAAGAAGAAGACTAAGAGCGTGTTTGAATTTCCATGCCGTGCGAAAGTAATGGAGGTTTAAACATGCTCTAAAAAACAAAGCCCCCAAAATCAAGAAGATTCAGGGGGCTTTGCATTTTATTTCATTTTCTAGCAATACATATCGAAAGCTGCTCTCAAATTATCAGAAATAATTTGTGCAGACCGTCCTTCAATATGGCGACGTTCGAGGAAATGTACCAGCTTTCCATCTTTAAACAAGGCAATGCTTGGTGAAGAAGGTGGGTATGGAGCCAAAAATTCGCGGGCTTTGGCTGTTGCTGCTGTATCTACCCCGGCAAAAACAGTGTAAAGTTTTTGAGGGTGTTTTTCATTTTGAATGGACAGTTTTGCACCCGGGCGGGCCATTGCGGCAGCACAGCCACAAACACTGTTCACGACCAACAGAGCAGTTCCTTCCTGGTTTTCCAATACGTTTTCAACCTCTTCTGGGGTTGTAAGGGCTTCAAAACCATATTCGGTAAGGTCTTTAGCCATCGGGGTTGTTAGTGCTATGGGATACATATTTAATTGAGACGATTGAGTGAAAACTAGATGTTCTACCTGCAAAGGTAAAACCAACTCGATAAACAATCATTTACTTCATTTGTTCGCAGGATTAGCTCCAGCATCCCATTCAAAAAACACAAATCCGTTTTTTCGGCCAATTTCATGGATATGTGAAAACTCTTCCAAAGGGTGAATACGATTCAATTTTGCCACGAAATAAGTCGGTTTAATGGGCTTTTGGGTATAAACACCCGGAAAATCATCAATTGCCTTATCTGGTCCGGGATCCTGCTTGTTACCATAAAACAAATGCGCGTAACTTTTGAACCCAACCGGTTTGATAATACAATCCTGAGGGGCTTTACGCTCGTAAAACTCAATGGCTGCGCGTTGAGAATACCCTTCAATATTACAAACAATGAATAATAGGGTGCCACCGGTGAATATAGCACCACCAGCCAATAGATATTGAGTGGACATCCAGGCCTTTCTTCTTACCCAATAATAAGTTGCGATGATGCTGGCCAGCGCTAAAACCAAGCCAGGAATACTTTGCCACCATACACATTCTACTTCTGCATCAAGATTTGCCAATGCAAATGGATCTTTTTGAAAAAGAGGTTTCAGCAGTTCTAAATGAGTTCCAAAATATGGAAGGGAAGCAACCGCAAGGCCTAACACCACCCCTATGGTTGGCAGTAGATATTTGACATACCCTGGCATGATATCCCATTTGATGGCTCGCCAAAGGGTTAGCGCGCCCAAATAGGTAATCGGGAAGTAGCAAAGTGAAGAATAATGCACAATTTTGGTCTTCACTAAACTGAAAAGAATCAATACTACCCAAAAAAGTATTTGCATCCACGTGCCAAAATCGTATCGCACGCACGAAATCATAGGATCTGTCTCCAAGCCTTCATCTTCGCTTTCACGATCCCCCCTCAGATTGGGAAGGGCAAATATGGACATAGGAAAACAACCTAATAATAAAACTACCACATGATATCCTACAAAGCCTCCATGTCCGCTGTCTTCGGTACTTAACAGCCGTACCTGATAGGTAAGAAACTCCTGAAGAAACCAGGGACCGTGCATCCAGTATTCTACACCAAACCATAACAATGCAGCAACTCCTGCAGCCAGGGAAAAATAAACCAGATGAAGAAAATATCCCTTACCCTTAAACCTGTATTTAGCCCAGTATAATACCAAAACCAACATTACAATCAAATATGCCGTAGGGCCTTTGGTCAAAATTGCCATGCCAAGCAGGGCCCCACCGCCCAGCAAATGACGATATCTGACCCAAAAGGATTGCTCTTTGGTTAATTGAAAAAAGCGCCATCGGAACTCCAGGAAGCCAAACAATCCGGTAAAAATGAAAAAATTGAACCACGGATCAATAATGCCACTTCGAAAATACATGTGAGGTAATAAACTGCCTAACCAGGCCAATGCCCACAACCAACCAAAAATACGGTCATGAATACGGTAACCGATGTGATATACCATCAATAAGGTGGCCCATCCACAAACTGCATTTGGAAATCTTGCTGCAAATTCATTGATGCCAAATACTTTCATCGAAAATGCCTGCATCCACAGAAACAAGGGTGGCTTCTCCCAAAATGGCTCAAAATCAATTTGAGGGCGCATCCAGTCGCCAGTAAGCAACATTTCACGGGCACATTCCGCAAAATTGATTTCGTCCCAATCAAACAGATGTACACTGCCCAAAAATGGGAAGAAAAATAAAAATGCAAGACCGGTAAGCAAAAGGTAGTCGCGCCGCATAGGTGCCTTAAACACGGATTAGTCGTATTTGTTCTGCGCAAAATAAAGAAGAGGCAGCCTCATAAATCATATTTTTTTCACCAAAGCGTAGAAAAGGCACAGAATTGTTGAGCACCACGCTCATTTACTTCTGTGCCTTTCCTACGCTTCAGTGAAAATAGATTTATGAAACAGCCTCCGCTAAGGTTGTTAAACAAATGACTTATTCCAGAATTAACTCGAACTCCACCCTGCGGTTCAGCTCCCTGCCTTCAGCTGTATTATTGCTGGCAATAGGACGGGCTTCGCCAAATCCGGCATAACGAATTCTATCTGATTTGATGCCCCTGAAAATAAGGTAATCATAACAGGCTTTTGATCTGTCCTGCGATAATTTGAGGTTAGTCTCATCATCGCCTACATCATCGGTATAGCCGCTGATGGACAAGGAGTAACTAGGATTCTTACGCATCAATGCAACCACCTCGTCCAGAACATCATAGGAAGCATCCTTAAGAATAGCCTTTGCACTTTCAAATTGAACGGCTCGTGCAGCTGAAGCCAGCTTTTCTCTGGCTTCGGTAACTTCAGGCTTCTCGTCGCGTACTACTTTTTTCTCTACAACGGGCTTTACCTCTTCCGGACAACCTTTTTTAGCGGCAACACCGGCTTGATCAGGACATTTATCGTCTTTATCAGCAATGCCATCGCCATCCTTATCCGGGCAACCATTCACATTGCCTGCCTGTTTAGGGCATGGATCGTCTTTATCCGCAATACCATCACCATCCGTGTCCGGACAACCGTTCACATTGCCTGCTTGCTTTGGACACGGATCATCTTTATCCGCAATGCCATCACCATCCGTATCCGGGCATCCGTTCGCTGTTCCCGTTTTATTCGGGCACATATCATCTTTATCCGCAATGCCGTCCCCATCCGTATCCGGACAGCCATTCAACTTTCCAGCGGTATCAGGACACAAGTCATCTTTGTCGGCAAATCCATCGTTATCAGAATCCGGGCAACCTTTAAGTTTACCGGCTTGTTTCGGACAGGGGTCAGAAGTATCCGGAACACCGTCATTATCAGCATCCGGGGCTTTTGTTGGAGGGCATCCATTTTCTGAACCAGCCACCATTGGACATGGATCCTGATCATCCACAACTCCATCGCCATCCGAATCTTTTGGCTCCGGGCATCCCATGCGGGTTGCAGCCCCTGCCTCATACGGACACTTATCCTCATTATCGGCAATGCCATCACCATCAGTGTCCGGACAGCCTTTGTTTACTCCGGGAGAATCAGGGCAAAGATCCTCTGCATCCGGCACCCCGTCGCCATCTGCATCTGGCGCATCCGGACAGCCTTTATTGCCGGGGTTACCTTTCTCATTCGGACATTTATCATCCTTATCTGCAATACCATCCTCATCCGTGTCCGGACATCCGTTCAGAGCTCCTGATTCAGTAGGGCATTCATCATTCCGGTCAGCTATACCATCTCCGTCATAATCCGGACATCCATTGGTTTGGGCTGTACCTGCATCTTCCGGACATTCGTCTTTTTCGTCACCAACTCCATCATTATCAGCATCCGGGCAACCCATCGCTGAGGGTGGTCCTGGTAATGCAGGACAAAGGTCCAATGAATCCTGAATGCCGTCTTTATCAAGATCCTGAATACTCAGGGATTGCGGCACCTGGCGATTTTCTGATTTATGTAATAAATATACGTATCCAACACCTAATTGCAGATTATCCCGCTCCTCTACCAGCGCTTTGCGGTATTCAGCCTGGAGATTTAAAAAAGCATAGGTGCCAAGGCGAAAATGAACCCCGGCTCCAAATGGGAATTGGACATGACTATTATCTTTCTCATACACATAGCCTGCACCTGCAAAGGCAAATGGAACAAGTTTTGCTTCTGGCTTCATATTTTCCAAGCGGACTTGAAAATCAGCGCCCGCTGTGATGCTGTTATCGCTGGCATCCGGGAGTTTTATAGATCCAAATCGAACCGGGATTCCAATATTTAAGGCCTGAGCCAAATTTCGGGCATAGGCAAATTCAAAACCCTGCCCAAGTTTTAAATCGTTATCCGCGAGGATTCCGTAGTCTATAAAATTTAGTTTTGCATGGATGGCATCTTTAAATGCCTGGTTTTGGGCTGTGATCTTCCATCCTGAAAGGAGGATAATCAGTAAAGGGAGTAAAGGAAGTTTTCTCATTGCTATCAAAAAATGTTTAAGGTGTCTAAACAAAAGAAGTGCCAATAACTAATTTAGGGTAATTCCTTTCGCTTCAACTCCCTTACTTTAGCCGAAAAATTTCACAAATTGAGAAACTTTTTTTTCACTAAAACGCTCATTATCAGCTGTTTAATGACGTCTCAAACAACTTTTGCCGCACGTGTGGATACACTGCAAATCTTCAGTGCATCCATGCAAAAAACCAGTCAATGCCTGGTCATTTCACCCGACAAATACCGTATCACAGATAAGCCCTATCCGGTTCTTTACCTGCTTCATGGCTGGAGTGGAAACTTTGCCGGATGGCTCTCTGAAGCTCCACAACTTCAGGAGCAGGCTGATCGTTATCGTATGATCATTGTTTGCCCTGATGGCGGATATGACAGCTGGTATTTAGATAGTCCGGTTGACTCAACTGTGCGCTATGACACGTATATCTCCAAAGAAGTGGTTTCATACATCGATTATTACTACCATACCATCAAGTCGCCTGCTGGCAGGGCTATCGCCGGGTTGAGTATGGGTGGGCATGGTGCCATTACGCTGGCAATCAAACACATGGATATTTTTGGCGCCGCCGGAAGCATGGCTGGAGGATTAGACCTCCGCCCCTGGGTAAAGAATGAATGGGATCTGAAAGGTGTGCTGGGCAGCCCTTCCGACTTTTGGACAAACTGGGAAAATGCCTCTGCTGTAGTCCTGGCCCGGCAGCTGGAAAAGAAAAAACTGCCGTTAATCATTGATTGTGGCCTGGATGATTTTTTTCTGGAGACAAATCGCGAAATGCATCGGGTATTGTTGGAAATGGACTATCCCCACGAATACACAGAACGCCCGGGAGAACATAACAGTGAATACTGGGGGAATGCTGTGGATTTTCAGGTTTTATTCTTCCATAAATTTTTTGAGGAGGCTGGTGAAAAGCCTTAACCTTCAAATTGCCTGCTCCAAAAGGATTCACCTGTACTGGATGCATACCAGCTAGAGGCTGGACACTCCCATCTGCATCAGCCATTTTTTCCCGTACAGCAACCAGACAAAAGAGCCGATCCAGGCTAACAATATAACCTGCAAAAAGACATCGCGCAGCAGTGCGCGTGTTGGAGATTCCGTTTTGCCAAATACCATTGTGAGTTGCAAATACCGCAATACACCGGCAAACACAAAAAAGGAAGTATAGTAGATACGATCTGAGCCAATTCTTTGGGTTACTTCCGGTGAAAAACAGTACATCAGATAGGCAACAAGGGCTACTGTAGAGCAGACCACCATGCTCATGTCCAGGAATGGCAGATTATACCCTTCCAGGGATTTTCGAAAATTATTTTCTCCCATGGCAACAACGTACTCTCCTCTGCGCTTGGCAAGACCCAGAATTAACGCTAAAACAAACGTAAGTACCATCAACCAATGGGATACAGCTACGCCCGTTACGGCTCCTCCTGCCAAAACCCTCAGCAAAAACCCCAATCCAATTAATGAAACATCAATGATGGCCAAATGCTTTAGCGAAAACGAATAAGCAACATTGACCAGAAAATATAACACACTAAAAACAAGCATTTCAGGCCTAAAAAACAATGGCAGTAAAAAGCTAAACAGCAACAGAATGCCCAAAATAACACCTGCTTCCCACCTTTGAATGGCCCCGCTGGCTATTGGCCTTTTGCATTTATCCGGATGATTACGATCTTGAACGGCATCCACCATATCATTCAATACATAAACAGCGGATGCCATCAGGCAAAATGCCGTAAAACCTAGCAATGCGTTGAACATTACATCCGGCTCCGATAGTCGGGCTGCAAAAAAGGCTGGTAAAAAAATAAACAGGTTTTTTACCCAATGCTCCGGCCTGACTAATTGAATAACATCCCGAACGTTCATAGTAGTCAATCTATTGGTGCATTCCTTTGCGGATTTCTTGTTCTATGATCCTTGGATAATGAGTATGTTCCAGTTCAAGCACTTTGCGCGCAATATCATCTGCAGTATCTTCCGGGTTGATTGTGCAACGAGCCTGAAACAGGATATTTCCTTCGTCGTAATGCTCATTCACCCAATGGATGGTTGGGCCTGATTCTGTTTCTCCGGCGGCCTTTACAGCTTCATGTACATGGTGGCCATACATTCCTTTCCCACCATATTTCGGCAGTAAGGCCGGATGAATGTTGAGTATTTTTCCAGAAAAAGCTTTCACCAAATACGCCGGGACTAACCACAAAAAGCCGGCTAAAACAATAAATTCAATTTCCCGCTCCTCCAATTCTGTCAAAAATTTATTGGTCTGGTAGAAATCCTGCCGCTCAATCAATAGGGTTGGAACATGATACTCATTGGCAATCTTCAGTACTCCTGCATCTTTTTTATTGGAAACCACCAGCGCAACCTCCGCAATATCTGAATTCCGGAAATGCTCCATGATCTTTCGGGCATTACTTCCTCCTCCGGAGGCCAAAATTGCGATCCTGGTCTTTTTCATATCCGTCACATTACACTGTTAAAGATTGGCAGCTGCTTCGTCATCAAATTCGCCCTCCCACCGGGCTACCACGGCAGAGGCCAGACAGTTACCAACCAGATTGATACAGGTGCGACCCATATCCATCAAGGCATCCACCCCTAAGATAATGGCAATAGGCCATTCTGGAATACCAAATTGGAGAACGGTTGCAGTTAAGATAACCAAAGATGCCCTGGGAACTGCCGCAACTCCTTTGGACGTGAGCAGTAATGTGGCCATTAGAATCAGTTGTTTATCCCAGGTAAATTGTTCTGTAAGTCCGGCAGCCTGGATACAAAACATAGATGCCAGCGATAAATACAAGGTTGATCCGTCCAGATTAAAACTGTATCCGGTGGGCAATACAAACGAAACGATTTTTCTGGGAACGCCAAATTTCTCCATGGCTGTCATTGCCTGAGGCAATGCAGCCTCCGAACTGGCTGTAGCAAATGCCAGCGATGCCGGCTCATAAACAGCCTTCAGGAATTTCTTTACGGGAATACGGAAGAAGAACAAAACCGGGATGAATACCACCACAATAAACACAAACAAGGCCAAATACAAAGTGCCCAGTAGTTTAGCCAGGTTCACCATTACCCCCAATCCTTTATCACCAATGGTGGATGCCAACGCTCCACCAACGGCAAATGGCGCAAAATACATGATCAGTCCTACAAACTTGAACATCACCTCGGAAAGTGATTCGCACCAATGAATCATCGTTTTACGATGATGCTCGTTCACCTGACGCAATCCAAGTGCAAACAACAGACTGAAGATCACAATTTGCAACACGGCGCCTTCATATATCATTTTTGCCGCATTTTCCGGGAATGTATGCAGCACTGTGTACTTCCAATCCAGCTTGAAATCCGGCGGCTTAACAGTCATAACCTTTTCTCCATACATCAATTGCATCTCATTTTTTTTGGGATCAAGCTTTGCCTGCAGGTCCGTAGCAGAAACAATTGGTTTTTCTCCGGTATCGTTGCGTTGGATGCCTGCACCTGCCTGTGTCAGATGTATAGCCAACAGACCAATAACCAGTGCGATAGAAGTGGCCAATAAAAAATAGGTAAATGCCTTAATAGCAATCCTTCCCATCTGTTTGCCGCTGCTCTGGCCGGCAATACCGATAACCAGGGTAGAAAACAATAATGGTCCAACCACCGTTTTGATCAATTTGATGAAAATAGTGCTTAAAACATCAAAATCTTTAGCGGCTTTCCCCACCTCCACTCCTACCTCAACGCCTACCAACATGC
>DLXL01000129.1:0-316 GCA_003448025.1 Saprospirales bacterium
CGAACTCATTTCTATTGAAGGGGGTATCGTTAAAGCCAGTTTCAACGACCGACTCAAAGGCAAACCCATTTTCCTCGATATGTTTGCCTCATATCCCAACAACCTGTTTTCCGTAGTTATTTGGGAATCCAACCAGGCCGAATTCCTTCCGGCACTGGAATACAACCAAAAAACAGTGCGCATCACAGGCCGCCCCATGCGCAAAAAAAATCAGGAACGTCTCAGCATCGAATTGCATAACCCCAAACAAATCACCATCCTGGGCCCCTGCAAATCCTAATAACCGCAGGCTGTCAACCGTCCACCGTAGGCCGTC
>DLXL01000129.1:466-973 GCA_003448025.1 Saprospirales bacterium
TCCACCGTAGGCCGTCAACCGTCAATCATGTTTATATCAGGCATTCAACAAATGGGCATTGGCGTAAGCCAGGTGCATGAAGCTTTTAAATGGTACCGTCAGCATTTTGGCATGAATGTGCCGATTTTTGAAGAAGCAGCCGAAGCCGGGCTGATGCTGCCGTATACCGGCGGCCAGCCACAGTCCCGCCACGCCATCCTGGCGCTCAATATGCGTGGAGGCGGCGGCATGGAAATATGGCAATATACGGGTCGGACCCCCATGCCCCCGGCATTCCAACCACAACTCGGTGATTTGGGTATCAATATCTGCAAAATAAAATCAGCTGATGTTCAGGCATCTTTCCACTACCTTCGGAAACAAGGGGTCAATATTCTTACAAACCCAATTGCCCGCCCCGATGGCACAGAGCACTTTTTTGTGAAAGATCCCTGGGGCAATACGTTTGAAGTGGTTGGCGCAACCAACTGGTTTTCTGATTCCGGAAAACTGCATACCGGCGGGGTG
>DLXL01000129.1:1134-1357 GCA_003448025.1 Saprospirales bacterium
ACGGCGCATTTATGGGTGTGTCTGACATGGATCGGGCCATCAAATTCTACGCAGAGATACTGGGCTACCAAACTGTTGTGTACGATCAAACGGAAGACTTTGCCGACATGCACGGCGTAGACGGCGGATTCGGTCGCTATCGCAGGGTACTGCTACGTCATCCCGAAAAACGCAAGGGTCCCTTCAGCCCGCTGCTCGGCGATACCGAATTGGAATTGGTACA
>DLXL01000129.1:1501-1913 GCA_003448025.1 Saprospirales bacterium
CCACCGAATTGGAATTGGTACAAAGCCTCGAACGCAGCCCGCGCAAGATTTTTGAAAACCGCTACTGGGGCGACCTGGGCTACATCCACCTCTGCTTCGACATTACAGGAATGGCCGAAATGAAAAAAATGTGCGCAGAAAAAGGCTGCCCATTCACTGTAGATAGCACCGGTTCTTTTGACATGGGCGAGGCGGCCGGTTATTTTTCCTACATAGAAGATCCGGACGGTACGCTTATCGAGTTTGTGGAAACCCACAAAATTCCACTCTTGAAAAAAATAGGCTGGTATATGGATTTGCGCAAGCGCAGCAACCCCGCCAAACCACTGCCTCGGTGGATGCTCAAGATGCTGGGGATCAGCAAGGTTAAGGAGTAACGATTTGCGATTTACGACGTAAGATTTTGGGGTTT
>DLXL01000129.1:2065-2981 GCA_003448025.1 Saprospirales bacterium
TTTTTTGTTTTTTTCTTTTTTTTTTTTTTTTTTTTTTTGCTTTTTAATAAATCCTAATAACCTTCTCTAACCTCTAAACCAATCGCAAATCGCAAATCGTACGTCGCAAATCGCAAATCACCTACCCTTCTACCAGGGTCCCAACCGCTTTGCCCAATACAATATCCGGCAGGTTGTCGGGTTGATTGATGTCGAATACAATGATCGGCATATTATGTTCCCGGCAGAGGGTAAAGGCCGTCATGTCCATCACTTCCAGTCCGAGACTGATTACTTTGGCGAAGGTGAGGTGGTCAAATTTTATGGCCATGGGATCCTTTTCCGGATCGGCCGTGTAAATACCATCCACACGGGTTCCTTTGAGGATAGCATGAGCGCCTATTTCATTAGCGCGAAGAGCCGCAGCAGAGTCGGTTGTAAAGAAAGGGTTACCTGTGCCTGCTGCGCAGATCACTATGCGTCCTTTTTCCAGGTGCCGAATGGCTCTCCTACGGATATAAGGCTCTGCCACGCTTTCCATTTTCAAGGCTGTCATGAGGCGGGTTTGCACGCCAATGCTCTCCAGGGCGCTTTGCAGGGCCAGACCATTAATTACAGTGGCCAGCATACCCATATAATCACCGGTAACACCTTCTATGCCAGTACCATCGGCCTGAATGCCGCGGAATATGTTTCCACCGCCAATCACCACCGCTACTTCTACCCCCATATCGCGCAATTGCTTGATTTGCAGGGCATAATGCTGGAGCATATCAGCCGTAATGCCAAATTTTTGTTGCCCCATCAGGCTTTCGCCGGAAAGTTTGAGGAGAATGCGGTTGTATTTCAGTGCGCCCATTGGATTGTTTTTGATTATGGCCGCGAAGGTCGGAAAAAAAAGCGAAACGATTGTAACGATGGACGATGGACGATGAAC
>DLXL01000129.1:3243-4786 GCA_003448025.1 Saprospirales bacterium
TCGTTACATCGTCCATCGTCCATCAAAACGCTTCTCCGATCGTTACATAAAGACCGGAGTTGCCTTTGCCTTCGCCAAAGCCATAATCCAGACGGAGATGTAATTTTTGCCTTCGGTCAAATTCCACACGGAGCCCGGCGCCTGCATTGGGCCTGATTCGGGCAGCTTCATTGGCTTTGCCAAATACGGTTCCTGCCCCTCCGAACACTACACCTTTAAAACGCCAAAAAATGTTAAAACGGAATTCCGCCTGAGCCATCGCCAAATGTTTGTCACGGAATTTTCCGTCAGGATAGCCGCGCAATCGCCGTGGACCGCCAATTTGCGGTAATTGAAAAAAGGGAACATCCCCTGCAGTAAAAATTCCAATGGCATTCAATGCCAACACATTATGTTTACCAATCGGAAAATATTTAGCTACATCCAGTGAACATCGGGCAAACAGAAAATCACTTCCTGTCCACTTGTGTTCACCGGTAAGTGCACCTTCAACAAGCAATCCGGTTCTGGGGAAAAATGGGCTATCCCGGGAGTCTGCAATCCAGACCGGACCTACTGAAGAAGTAACGCCTCCTCTTGTCCCCGGAGCCAATCCCTGTGCAATTTCCCCACCTGCCGAAGAGGATGCAATGATGTAATTATCCAGATAAAACCGTATGCCAACCAGGTTTTTTGCCTTCACATTGGTAGCAGCCGTTACCCGTATTCTTGGGTATCTGGCGGTAAAGGTTTCCTGATAATCGTTAGGAACCTTGTTGCCAATACCAAAATAACGGTACAAAAACCGATACCAACCTACCTCGCCATATACCCGCCATCGGTTTTTGTTGCCCAAAAAACTGAATGGAAAGAAGATCTGAATTTGCCTTTTCTGAGTATAGGAGGCATTAAATGTCAGACTCGACCGTCTTGGACGGGTTGGGAAGGTAATGATTCCGGCCAGTCCGGCGCCCCATCGGGTATCCGGGGTGAAAAATACCAGGGGCACACCTAAAAAGGTAATGGAAGAATCCCGACGCGATGCATTAGGGATAGAATCCCGACCAATAATTTGTGCAGACGTTGAAGTTGCACAAAATAAAGGTAACAGAGCTAGCAAAAGGTAATAAAGGCGATTCATGCGCTTGGAGCGCTCAAAGGTCGGTAAAAATTCAGGCTTTGGTATGATATGGATTCAGTTTGGAATAAATCCGGGAGTCCAGAAACTGTCCGTCGAAATAAAAATTCTCCCGGAAATAAGCCTCCTGCACAAATCCATGCTTTTCCAGCAGCTTCCCCGATCCTTCGTTTTCCGGATCGGTATTGGCCTCTATACTATGAAAGTTCATTTCCCGAAAACAGTATTCAATGGCGACTTCCATGGCTTCATCCATGATGCCCTTGCGCCAATACGCCGAGCTAAGCGTATAACCGATTTCCACCCGGTGATTCACCTTGTCCATGCGCCAGAAGCCCAGGGTGCCAATCAGCAGGTCCGGGTTTTCGTTCAGACAAATAGCCCAGTTCACCGCTTCGTTTTGGGCAAAGCCCTGGATGTAAGATT
>DLXL01000333.1:0-4853 GCA_003448025.1 Saprospirales bacterium
ATTCCCACGCAATCCCACCGTAGGCCGTCCACCGTAGACCGTCCACCGTATAGCCTACCAGCGCCGTTTTCCCAGAGAGAGTACCGTAGCAGCCAAAAACAGCGAAATAACGGAAAGGAAATACACCACATCGCGGGAGTCCAGCACGCCGCGACTTACCGAATCGTAGTGGTAGGCAATGCCAATAGACTGTACGATATCATCTGTTTTGCCAAAAAATATGGGTAGGCGGCTAAGGAAATCAAACGCCATGTACGTAAAAAAGCACAGGAACGTAGCCAGTACAAAGGCTACGATCTGATTGTTGGTAAGCGAACTGGCAAAAACGCCTATGGCGGAAAATGCGGCAGCCAGGAATAACAACCCGATATAAGAACCCAGAATACCTCCGGAATCCAGGTTGCCAGGAGGCGCCCCCAACTGGTATACCGACACATAGTATAAGGCTGTGGGCAGTAAGGCAAACACAACCAGCGCCAGACAAGCCAGGAATTTTCCGCCTACAATCTGCCAATCGGTGATGGGCCGTGTAGCCAGCAATTCTATGGTGCCACTTTGCTTTTCCTCTGCAAAAGTCCGCATGGTAACCGCCGGGATGAGGAACATGAATACCATAGGCGATATGGTAAACAAGGTATCCAGATTGGCATAGGCGCCATCCAGGATGCTAAACTCCGGAAATACCCAAAGCAGCAATCCCATCAGCACCAGAAACACCCCGATGACGATATACCCGATGAGGGAGGAAAAAAACGTATTGATCTCTTTTTTGAAAATGGGCAGCATGGTTCAATAATGCACAATGATGTCTGTGTTGTTCATTTCAATCACAGAAAACTGTTGCAATAAATCCTCTAATTTTTCAAAATTAAGTTGAAAAAGCGAGATAAGTTCTTTATTAACAATATTTCCGGTGGTGATCATCAGCAATTTGGGAGGAGTTCCTTTCAGCGTAAAGAAATCAAAGAAATCACTATCCTTTGTTATCACGATACGATTCTCTGCAACGGACAGATCAATAATGAAACTGTCTTGCGTCAGATTTTTTGAGGCAAATCTAGTGTATGTAAAACATCATAGCCCTGGCTTTTTAGCCAGGTTTTCAACGCCAGAGGTAGTTGAGCATCCAACAGGAACTTCATGCAGCCAGCATTACCTTATGAATACTCTTTACTTTGACTATTCTGGATGCAAATTCAAGACACGCCAAGATGTCACTTTGCTCCAAATCAGGGTAATCCTGAAGGATCTCTTCTGTTGTCATCCCGGCCGACAAAAGATCAAGAATCATTTCAACCGGGTAGCGCATATTGCGTACCGTTGGTTTTCCAAAGCAAACATTGGGATCAATAGTAATTCTATTCAGCAGCGATGCGCTCATAGTGGCCTTATTTTGAACAAAGTTAAGATTATTTGGTCAACTGTTGAAAAACATCCTCCACAGAGTGTTCCTCCCGGTGTAACTCCAGCAAAGTCAGTTTGTTGGAAACAGCAAAGGCAAATACCTCAGCCCGGATATCCACGCCCGTAGGTGAACTGAGCTGCCAAAGGTTGTTGCCCAGATTCTTCACTGCCTGTACGTTTTTAATTTTAGCCAAAGCGTTCTTATCCATCGCTTCAGCAAATCCTGCAGTTACCACTTGCTGACCTGCAAAACGCTGCTTGAGCTCCTGAATGGGCGCATCGGCCACCAGTTTGCCCCGGTTGATGATGATGGCGCGGTCGCATACAGCTTCCACCTCGCCCAGAATATGGGTACTCAGAATTACGGTTTTTTCTTTCCCAAGGTCCTTGATGAGTTGTCGGATCTCTACGATTTGATTGGGGTCAAGGCCACTGGTGGGCTCGTCGAGGATCAGTACATCCGGGTTGTGCAACATGGCCTGGGCCAATCCTACCCGCTGCCGGTAGCCTTTATATAGCTCCCCAATCTGTTTGTGGCGATGCGTTACCAAACCCGTGCGCTCCACCATCTCGTCTACACTTTTTTCCACATTTTTCACTTTGTGCAAGCCTGCCGTGAAGGTCAGGTATTCCCGCACATACATTTCTTTATACAGTGGATTGTGTTCCGGTAAATACCCTACCCTTGCGCGCGCCTCCATAGGCTGAGTAGAGACATCGTACCCGCAAACTTTGACCGTGCCGCCATTTTGTGGCAGGTAACCGGTAATGATTTTCATGGTAGTGGTTTTCCCGGCGCCATTGGGGCCCAGGAAACCAAGCACCTCTCCTTTATGCGCTTCAAAAGAAATGCTGTCCACAGCACGCTGCGGACCGTAAATCTTGGTTAAGTTATTAACTTGTACTGACACTATTGTGAGTGAGTAAGTGAGCAAGTAAGCCGGAATCGTATTCCGGCATGATATAACAGGACGAAGGGCAAAATTAGCAATCCTTTATGCCTTTCTCAGGAACATTTGATTTGTCAATAAATCATTCCCTCGCCAGTCCTCGTATTTTCCTCGTTTGCCCTACCTGTTCCAATTGCTGCCGAAGGCTGTTGGCATCACCGATTTCACGGTAGGAAAAATATTGCAACCCTCCGCTGAGGATGGTCAACAAAAAGAAAAAATACATCAATACTCCCGCCGCACAGGTAGTGGAAATAGTGCTAAAGGATGCCATAGCTCCCTCTGCCGGGGGTACAAACCAACTGAACAATTCTATCGCCATTTCCCAAATAGGTGATTCCAGGAACATAAAAAACAACAAATTCAGCGCTCCCACCAAAAGCCCAATCCCCATTGCCGGCGCCCAACGCATGAGCTGCAAAGCCCTTATCAAAGCATTGATTGGGTTCAGGTTTTCGAAATAGATTACCGCCGTCCAAAGTGCCAGAAAAGGAAAAACAATCCAGGACACCATGACCCCATAAAACTCCGATAAAAACTCCAGCATGGTTGCGAATCCCGGCATCAATAGCAAAAGGAAAGAACCAGACAGCAGCATTCTTTTAACGGAAATCGGCTTGCGTTGAATACTGGGCATTTCTTCTTCCAATGCCCGGAAAGCAGCTACTGTGATCCCCGAAAGCATGATTATCTGAAAAAAATACAAGCCTCCCGGATGATCCCATCTGAAAAATTCGCCCAGCGTGCCCAGAATATCCAAGGGCCAAAAAGCCACTTCCAGGATAACAAATGTTTCGGCCGCCGGTTTGTCGGAGGGGCCAAAACTCCATCCGGCAAATGCCGTAGTAGTGGCAAACAATCCCAGTAAAGTGGTGCGTGGATGACGGGCAAGCACCGTAAAAACATCCGAAAGGATTTCCCCCACCGTCTTGATGCTGTTAAAATCCAGTGCATTTACTCGTGTGGGCGGAAGTTCTTTGTCAATTACTCCTGTCTTAAAACCGCCTGTTTTGTGCTTGTGCCAGGGCAACCATACAAAGTACCAAAGCACAAACAATAAAGACGTGAGGATAAACGCTGCGCGGATCGGATCCGGTGTTTCGGTAAACCTGGTGAGAAAACTCTCAAAAAATCCGGCCAGAATGATGATTGGTACGATGCCAATGAAAATTTTCAAGCCACGCCGCATACTCAGCTGAAAAGCCTGTACACGCCGGTAGGTACCTGGAAACAACAATCCCGATCCGGCCACCATACCTGCCGCTCCGGCGATGATAATGGCGCTGATCTCCAACGTACCATGGATCCAAATAGTGAGGAATGACTCCCAAAACACACCCTGCTCCACAAAAAAATACTGAAAAGCGCCCACCATAATACCGTTGTACAACATGATAAACACCGTTCCAATGGAGGCCAGCACCCCAAAAATAGCCGTCCGAAGGGCCACAAAAAGGTTGTTGGCTGTAATACCGGCCGTCATTCCCAATGGACCTGAATCCTTATAGACTGCCATCGGATCACCATTTTCAATGTTGGTCAGTGTCATGTCTACATACCCGTCGCCCAGAATGATCCGGGCAAAATCCGGGTTAATGATGCTGGAAACCACACCAATGCCGAAGGATAAAACAAACAAGGAAAACGACAACAACAATGCCTGCCGGGATTCCCACATGATGCGTGGCAACTCATCCGTCCAGAACAAGCGCAACCGTTCCACCGGGAAGCGCCGCCCCTTGTATATGTTGTGAAATACGCGCTGAGCCAACGCATTGAGAAATACCCGTACCGAGCGGTTCGGATAAAATGTACGGGCGTAAGAGAGATCGTCGGTTACCTGAATGAACAAATCATTCAATTTTTCAGGGTCCTTACGGTCTTCGCGAAGCATTTTTTCAAACTCCGCCCATTTCTCCCGATTCTGCTCAATGAATTTTGTTTCTTTCATAGGTACTGCCTGGGGTGCCCATGCAAAAGTATGACTAAGTAGACGTAACCTACCCTGAAGCAGGTTGGAATAGTTGCATTTTTCTTTATTGCATTAAAATTTTAACAAATATTATTCTTCACCTTTCTCTTTTAACCAAGTTTAACCACCGCCAATTTTGAGTTTAATGTGCCCTTAACCAAAAATACTGATTGCTTACCATTATTTTTGACCCAGAAAATAGGCGCACCGGAAACTGCGCAAACAATTTTTCACTTTCACGCCATGAAAAACGTACATAGTTCTCGATTTTGGGCATTGATTGGCCTGTTCATGTTGGGCGCTTCCTTCCCGGGAACCGCTCAGGATGATTTGTACTACGATCCTGCATCTGACAGACCGGCTAACCCTCCGGCTACTTATACAGAAGAGTACAACGACAACAATGTGACGCGTCGGTATAACGACGACGATGAATATTATTATGAGGACGACGATTATGCGTATGAATACTCCTCCCGCATTCGCCGTTTTCATCGCCGCTCCGTGGTAGTAGATTATTATGATCC
>DLXL01000333.1:5107-8322 GCA_003448025.1 Saprospirales bacterium
GTTGGGATGCCGGCTGGGGCTGGAACGCCGGCTGGAATACCTGGGGCTGGAACAGTTGCTATAACTTCAATAGCCCTTGGTATAACCCCTGGGTAGTTAACAACTACTATTACGATCCATACTGGACCTGGAACGGTTACAACCCTTACTTCGGTAACGGTGGTTGGGGCTGGGGTGGCAATACCTGGGTAAACAACCACTATTACTACAACAATAGTAACAATGGAGGTGGCGGTTACTCCCCTCGTACCTATACCGGCCCACGCCGCGGCGGTACACAAGGCAATCCAGGTTATGCACGAATAGCCGATAATAAAGGTCGTTTGTCGCCTGCAGATAACAACGCACCAACCATTGAAAAAACAGCACGTCCGGGTCGCACTGCTACCGACATGGATCCGGGCACTGCCGTTGGCCGCACCAAACAGCCTTCCGCTCCGGATCGTACGGCTACTCCGGACAACACCGGTCGCCGTCCGCAGGATGCAGCTACTGGTCGCACCCGTACGCCGGATACACCAACCGGCCGCGGGGTAGAAAGCCCAACGCGCCGCGATGACAGCAGTGCACCACGCAGGGCTGAAGAACCAACTTCACGTCCGCAGCGCACCGAAACGCCTTCACGACGCGATGATGGTTATACCCCTCGTCGTTCTGAAGAGCCGGCTTCTCGCCCGCAGCGCACAGAAACGCCGTCCCGTCGAGAAGACAACGGTGGCTATACCCCTCGTCGCTCAGAAGAGCCTTCAAGCCGCAAGCAGGAAGAAAGTCGCCCAACCCGCCGCGCAGAAGAGCGCAGTTATGAGCGTCCGAGCCGCTCCGGTGGAAACGATAACAGCCGTTCCATGGAACGCAGCAGCCCGAGTCGATCTGACAATGGCGGCAGCATGCGCTCCAGCGGTGGCAACAGCAACTCCGGAAGTTCAGGTCGCAGCAGTGGCGGCAACAGCGGTGGTGGCGGTGGCCGAAGCAGTGGCGGTGGTGGCGGTAGCCGCGGTCGCAACTAATACTGAACAACCATGAATTGATACAGAGGGCGGAAATCGGTGCATGTCGCCTTTTTCCGCTCTTTTTTTGCCTGAACCATCATTTTTTTACACCATGAAAAAGCTTTCCATCCTGGCTTTTGCCCTTCTTTGCCTGAGCCAGTCATATGCCCAAAACGCAAGTGATGTCCTTCGATATTCCTATCTGCAACCCAGCGGTTCTGCCCGATATGTCGGCGCCGGAGGAGCATTCGGTGCTTTAGGGGCTGAATTTGGCGCCATCAGTCAGAACCCGGCAGGATTGGCCATGTTCCGCAGCAATGAACTAACCCTTACCCCAGCCCTTCGTATTGCCAATTCAAGTGCAGCCATTAGCGGCAACCCGGAATACAGCGACGACCGCAGTAAATTTGGATTTGACAACATTGGACTGGTATTCAATACTTCGCCCGGAGAAAGCAGCAGCTGGAAGTCCTTCAACTTCGGCATTGGATACAACCGCCAGGCTGATTACAATCGCGCCATTTACTATGAGGGCGATGCTTCAGGAACCATCATGAACGGTTATTTCAATGATTATCAGACCAACAACGTAGACCCATTTGGCTCAGAGATGGCGTACAACGCTAACGCCATTTATGAGGATGGCAATGGCAATCTTACCTACGATTTTGCAGGAAATGAAAATGCTACGGTGCGTCGTTCACAAATATTGAACACATATGGCCGCATGAACGAAATGGCCATTGCATTTGCCGGCAATTATGAAGAAAAACTCATGGTGGGCGCCACAATTGGCGTACCGTTTGTGAATTACCGCATCGAAGGAGAATACGTTGAGAGCGACCCCGCGGAGGCTGTAGATTATTTTGACCGGCTTACTTACACGGAATATTTGCGTTCCAACGGTGTAGGTATCAACCTTAAACTGGGTGTAATCTATAGAATAACCCAGGCATTGCGTGTAGGCGCCGCCTTTCACACACCAACCGCTATCAGCCTGACCGATCAATACAGCAATACATTTGCCTACGATTATACCGATGGCAGCGGCCCTAACATCGGAGAAGTACAGAACTCTCCCGATGGCACTTTTGATTACAAACTGCGCACCCCATGGCGTGCCAGTGCCAGTGCTGCGGTGGTGGTTAAAAAAATCGGTTTCCTGAGTGCAGACGTGGAATGGGTGGATTATTCTGCCAATCGCTACAACTTTACTTCTGATGTAGCCAGCTCCAGCAACAAAGAATACGAGCGTCAGGTGAATAATGACATTACGCGCAGCTATCGTCAGGCCATGAATGCACGGTTTGGCGCAGAAGTGGTGCTGGATGAATTCCGTTTGCGTGGCGGGTTTAACCTGTTGGGTAAACCGGAAGAAGGTGCTACAGATTTCAACACAGCGTTCACTGCAGGTGCAGGGGTTCGCGGCAAGTCATTCTTCCTGGATTTTGGTTATCGCAGAGGCAAAGGGGTTGGCTCCATAACGCCATACACAGGTGCTCCGGTGGCTGAAACAAGTGTAGTAACTAACGACTTTCTGCTTACACTAGGCTTTAAATTTTAAACGTAAAATAGCAAAAACACGTTTTGTATTTTGCTGAAAAACAAGGATTTAAGCGTCATATTTACCATTTTTATGGTATGAAAAAGGCTGGTAACTTTGTACCAGTACATTAAAAACCTCAAAAAAAGGTTGGCACAAGGGGCTTACAGCCCTATCTTTGTGCCAACCTTTTTCTTTTAATCCGCAGGCATTCGTGCCGGCCTTTGCTCTCCCAACCGATTTGTTCCGATTTTAAAGTATCTACTTTTTAATCATTACCACTTTTGACCGTATGGTTACATGCTGTGGTGAGATCTTTTGCTGTTCATCAGCTTTAGAACAAAGCACTGCGTATGTATCAATTATAATCTCATGGTTGCCCCTTCCGGTTAGGCTCGCGGTGAGGGGCTTTTTTTTGAACAACGCCGATTCGGCTTTCTGATAAAACCCTTTTAAACAAAGAACCAGGAAAACACCCAACCGAAAAAACTTGAATAAAACTATGGCCCTCGGCCTTTCGGTTTTCCCGTTTTAATCGGGGTTTTTTCCTCCAGATTCCTCCCCCCTCAAGAAGGCCCACTCAGGTTGGTCTTTTTGTTTATGGGGGTTTATGTACCCCGGAATGATGGTTTATGGGGTTTATGGGGTTTTTGGGGTTTATGGGGTTTATGGGGTTTATTGGG
>DLXL01000181.1:0-5444 GCA_003448025.1 Saprospirales bacterium
AATGATTTCCAATACTCTGGACAGTTCTATTTTGGAATTACCAAGGGTAATGTTTTCCACAATAGTACCTTTAAAAATGTCTTCCTGAGAGGAAAGATCGCCAATATGTTCCCGCAGACTCCGCAAATCAAGATTTTGCTTCGGAAGGCCATTGAATAAAAGAGTGCCGGTAAAATCTCTCCTGACCACGGATAGAATTTGCATCAGAGTACTTTTCCCGGAAGCAGCAAAACCTGCAACAGCGACCCGCTCTCCAGGCTTAATTCGAAGATTAATGTTTTTCAAAACCTTCGTTTCACCATCCATGAACTGGTAATTTAGATTGCGTATTTCCACTTCAAGAGGTTGAACGGCATTGCAAATTTCTTCTACCCGAATGCCTCCTTCTCTCTCCAAGGGTAAATCTGCCACCTGACCAAGTTTTTCGGTTGCCGTAAGCACGTCGTAACCCGTTTCATGCAGGATAATTAACTTATCAACAGAATCTATCACAAACAAGATCAATATCTCCGCTGCAACAAACTGACCAATGTTCAATTGGTTTTGCATGACCAAAACACTACCCAGGACCAAAAAACTACCCAACGTAAGTACCCTGAACACCGTGCTGCTGACAAATTTCACCATCATGATACGCCAGTGCTTTGCTCTGGCTTCCAGGTATTTCGTTGTGATTTCATCCGTCCGGCGAATCGGGAAATCGTTTTCCCCGGCCAATTTAAAGGTAGCAGCCACCCGTGCCATCTCCTCCAGCCAAAATACCAGATTGTACTTATACTTGGACTCCTGGAGGCTGGATTGAATACCCCATGGCGCAATGAAGTAGAAAAGCACCACAAGGATTCCCAGCAGCAACAAAGAAAAGAACAGGAAGGAAGCATGATAAATGGACAGCAACAGTAAACTGAAGAAAATCTGCAGAATAGCCGTAATGCCATCTATAAGGATTTTTGGCAGTCCTTTTTGAATCAGTATGGTATCAAAAAAACGGTTTACCAATTCCGGCAAGTACTCTTTGCGCAATAATTCCAGGTTTAAACGAGGAATCCTCAAGGCAAATTCCATGGCAGATTCTGTGAATATCCGGCGCTGTATAAACTCCATCACAGACAATTGCATGATCCTTAAAATTCCGGTCAAGGCAGCACCTACCAATACAAATGCAATCAGTAAGCCCCATGAAGCATTGATGCCCCCTCCGGCAATTTGACCAATGATCGCCTGGATACCAAGTGGAAGCGACAAATTGATCAAGCCGGCAATCAAGGCATATATGAATACATAGCGGATCTCCCTCCGAAACTGACCAAGCAGTTGAAGTACCCTTTTTTGAGGAGTTAACGATGTTTGAATGTGTGATTCCATAGATAAATGACACCCCCGAAACACGAAGGGCCTGAAATTGTTTTCATAGCTATACTATCATTAATAGTAGCTTAACTTATTTTCGTTAATTTTCCATCCAATTCGACAATTATCAAAGGTTTACCCTCATTCCAAATAGATCAATCCTTACCTTTGTTGCTTAAATATTTGACTTTTGACCCTCGAAAAAAGAATTGCTTTACTTGCCGAACTGGGCCATTATTTGCGTACTGGTGGTGATGAAGCTTTGGATAATGTTATTCAACAGAGTTTTCAGGAGAATAAATGGTTCACTGAAGAGCACGTGCGTCATGCACTTAAAAGCATAGCTGAACAGTTTTTAGACGCGCAAAAGCTGCAGGAATGGCTAAACACAAACTCCTGGTGGAGTAGTAACCCCAATCCCGCCCGCGATCTGATGCCTCTCTCCAAAACCATTGGTATCGTGATGGCTGGAAATTTGCCATTAGTTGGCTTTCAGGACTGGATGTGTGTTTTTTTGATGGGCTACCGTTCCAAGGTAAAACTCAGCGATAAAGATAAAAGATTGCTTCCATTTCTCGTCAGGAAAATGGGAGAATGGGCACATGAATCCTGGGCATTCACAGAATTTATTTCAGATGGTGAATTCCTGAAAGGTTTTGATGCCGTGATAGCCACCGGCAGTAACAATACAGCCCGGTATTTTGAACAATATTTTGGGAAATACCCGCATATCATTCGTAAAAACCGAAATTCCGTTGCAGTACTGAATGGTTTGGAAACCAGAGACGCATTAATGGCACTTGGCCGTGATATTTTTATGTATTTCGGACTTGGCTGCCGGAATGTGAGCAAACTGTATGTGCCACACGGCTATCAATTCGACTTCTTGTTAGAAACTTTGCACGAGTACAGAGAAATTGTCAACCACGATAAATATAAGAATAACTTTGACTACAACTTTACGTTGTTAATCCTCAATAACATCCCTCATCTAAATAATGGGTGTTTGCTGTTAACCGAAAATGCCTCCTTACAGGCGCGTATCGCCTCTGTACATTATGAATATTATGATGATGTTGCGGAGTTGGATGACTTGCTTGCCGCCAAAAGGGAAGAAATTCAGTGTGTGGTAGGCAACACCCAAATTACCGGCTTTCCGGTAATCCCTTTCGGTCAAAGTCAGGAGCCAGGATTGAGTGACTACCCTGATGGGGTAGATATCATGCAGTTTCTGGCAAGTCTTCATGGCGCGACTTAAGTTTATTCCAGGCTTCAGGGATACACTTTATCAAATCACCGGCAATCATCCCGGTCTCTCCATATCGATTTGCAGCAAAATCGCCGGCCAGACCATGTAGATATACACCAAGCAAAGCAGCCTCTTCCGGTGCATATCCCTGCGCCAGCAAACCGGTAATCATCCCGGTGAGTACATCTCCGGAACCACCGGTGGCCATACCAGCATTTCCGGTGGTATTAAACCAGCAAGAGCCATCAGGCAGGGCAATGCAGGTGTGAGCTCCTTTTAGCACAATGGTTACCTGGTGTTCTACCGCCTTTGCCCGCTGAAGTTCATGGCGTTGAAAATCGTTGGTTGAAACACCAAACAATCGCTCAAATTCCTTGACATGGGGTGTCAAAACAACCCTTTTTGGAATAAATACCCACCAGTCAGGGTTTTCCGATAAAATATTGAGGGCATCTGCATCCAGCACTACCGGACTTTTACAGGACTGTATAAGCCCTTGCAGTGCCAAAATCGTCTCTGGATGACGATCAATACCAGGACCAATACCAATAGCAGCATAGGCGTCCAGATCAGGGATTGCAGACCAATACTTTGCTCTTTTATCAGGGCTGTACATAGCCTCCGGAACAGCTGTTTGGAGTACCAGATTCCCGCAGCGCGGGCTATGAACACTTAACAACCCGGTTCCGGAGCGAAGACATGCACGGGCACACAGAACGGCCGCCCCCATTTTACCAAAACTTCCGGCAATCAGCAAGGCATGTCCGAAGGTACCTTTATGTGCAAATTTGGCCCGTGGTTTTACCCAGCTTGAAGCTTCTACAAGGGTTAAGCAGTGCTCTTTTGAGTCTGCCTCTTTTTCATATGCCGGGGATAATCCAATACTGCGAACGGTCCATTCTCCTACCCTTTCTGCATTCTCAGCAAAGAAAAACGCTTTTTTGGGACGCTCAAAGGAAAACGTACGATCTGCATGGACAACTGCATGGCCGGGTGTATGCTGATCTGCCAACAAGCCACTGGGTAAGTCAATGGAAAGCACTTCATTGGGCAGGGCATTAATCTTCATAACCAAATCTGCCCAAACGCCTTCAAGAACTCTGTTCAACCCGGAACCAAAAAGCGCGTCTATTACCAGCACATTGGCAGGCATTGGACTGAAGTCGGCGGCGTTATGCCAGATTTCTATTTGAACCTGGCCATTTGACGGAAGCAAAGCCATTTGCCTGTCAAAATCTTCACTATGTTTCCCGTTAAAATCACACACCACTACCTTCGCATCATAATCTTCCCAGCAAAGGTGCCTGGCAAGTGCCACCCCATCACCACCATTGTTGCCGGTACCACAAAGAATCAAAACCGGTCTGATGCGGGACGGATAAGTATGGATAAACCAGTCTGAGAGCACCTGAACAGCACGGTTCATCAATTCAAAAGAGGTAATAGGCTCCCGATCCATGGTAAAAGCATCCCAGGCACGGGTTTGAGCAGCAGAATAAATTTTCATAACCTGAATGGTGTGCGTAACATAGAATCAACATGCAAGATACGTTTTTTAAAGGATTGAAAGTAGTTGAATTTGCCAGCGTGCTGGCCGGCCCGGCAGTGGGTATGTTTTTCGCTGAACTTGGTGCAGAAGTGATCAAAATTGAAAACAAAACCACCGGAGGGGATGTCACACGAGCATGGAAACAACCCTCCGAATCCCCTGATTCTCCTATTTCAGCCTATTGGTGCAGTGTAAACTGGGGTAAAAAGCATCTATTGCTGGATTTAACCCAAACAGAGGATCATTCATTAGCCATCCAATTAGCCAGCGAAGCAGATGTGGTTATTTCCAATTTCAAACCTTCGTCAGCAAGGAAGATGCAATTGGATCCTGATACTTTATCCAAACTGAATCCGGGCCTTATTTACGCCCAGCTCAATGCTTTTTCCGACCCGGAGGACGAAAGTCCGGCATTTGATGCGGTATTGCAGGCAGAAGCCGGCTTTATGTATATGAATGGCGAGGCCGAACGCCCACCCGTAAAAATGCCAGTAGCTTTAATCGATATACTGGCCGCACACCAGTTGAAAGAAGCCATCTTGCTGGGTCTGATCCATAAGGCTCGCACCGGTAAAGGATGTACGGTATCCGCCTCCCTGATGGAGTCAGCACTGGCATCCCTGGCCAATCAGGCATGCAACTACCTGATGAATGGGTCCATACCTCAGCGCATGGGTACCCGCCACCCCAATATTGCACCGTACGGAGATACTTATCTTTGTGCCGACGGACAAATCCTTCTGCTGGCGGTAGGTACAGAGCGACAATTTTCCCAACTTTGCCGGGCTTTAGGACTGGAGCATTTACTGACACATCCTGATTATCAAACCAATTAAGCCAGGGTAGTTCACAGAATCTCGCTTAATGAACTGCTGGGAGCCCAAATCAGCCATTTTCAACTGGATGAAATCATTGTAAATCTTCAGGCAGCAAAAGTACCGGCCGCCCGGATTCGCGACAGAGCTTCGGTGTTTCAATTGCCTGCCGCAAAGTCTATGATACTGGATGAAACCCTTGAAAATGGACAACTTACCAGGCGAATGAAAACAATTGCTTTTAAAATGAGTTAGGAGGGCATTGCTCTTCATTGTTATGGAAAAAGAAAAAATACTGGATGCCCTTAAAAATGTGCGCGACCCACAAACAGGGCGCGACATTGTGAGTGCCGGCATGGTGCAAGACCTTGAAATCCAAGGTAATAACATCAATTTTAAGCTCGCAATTCCCAATCTGCAAATGGCTGGAAAGGCAGAGTTAAACTTTGCCTGCATAGGAGCTATTGCAGAAGTCTTCCCT
>DLXL01000181.1:5554-8062 GCA_003448025.1 Saprospirales bacterium
TGTAAACGCCCATTTTGTGGCTCGTGCAACGGATGGAATGCCTCCACCCAGCGCCCTGCCGCAAATCAAACATGTTATTGCAGTTGGAAGTGGTAAAGGCGGGGTAGGTAAAAGCACCGTTGCGGTTAACCTGGCCCTTGGACTCAAAGCCATGGGAGCACGCGTAGGTCTGCTGGATGCGGATGTTTATGGCCCCAGCATTCCTACCATGTTAGGTCTGGTAGGAGAACGCCCAAAGGTAAAAGACATCACGGGTGTTCCTAAAATGATCCCACTGGATGGCCATGGCATTCCATGCATCAGTATTGGCTTTATCATTGATCCGGAACAGGCGGTGGTGTTGCGGGGTCCACGATTGGGAGCTATCATTAAGCAATTTGTCAGTGATGTCCTTTGGCCGGATCTGGATTTCCTGATTGTTGATTTACCTCCCGGTACCGGTGATGTTCAGTTAACCCTTGTTCAAACCGTTCCACTCAGTGGCGCAGTACTGGTTACTACCCCTCAGGAAGTAGCCATAGCTGATGCCATCAAGGCTATGAACATGTTCATGCTGCCCCAGATCGGTGTTCCTATATTGGGTGTGGTGGAAAACATGTCGTGGTTCACTCCTGCTGAATTGCCTGAAAACAAGTATTATATATTCGGACAAGGCGGCGGAAAACGGCTTGCCAAAGAAAGCAATTCAGTGCTGCTTGGTCAGATCCCTCTGGTACAAAGCGTTCGGGAAGGTGGCGATGAAGGCCATCCTGCCATTCTGCAGGATAACCGAATGGTATCAGATGCATTCATGGAAGTAGCCAGGAATGTGTTACGGCAGGTTGGAGCATTGATAGGATAGATATTGACATGCATACACTTTTTCTTGATCGCGATGGTGTCATTAACCACCGAATCCCTGGTGATTATGTAAAAACACCTCATGCTTTCCAGCCTGTAGAGGGTTTGGAAGAAGCCATGAAGCTGTTGTCTGCCAAGTTCCGAAGAATTTTCGTGGTAACCAATCAGGCAGGTATCGGGAAAGGATTGATGACGGAAATGGATTTGCACGCCGTCCATCGACACATGCTGGATATCATAGAGGCGGGCGGCGGGCGCGTGGATCGCGTATATCATTGTCCGCATCGGGCAGAATTGGCTTGCACCTGTAGAAAACCTGCCACCGGTATGGCCTGGATGGCGTTGGCAGATTTTCCGGACATCGATCTGGAACATGCCTGGATGGTGGGTGACTCCATTTCTGATATGCAATTTGCAGAAAAACTGGGCATTAAATCCGTTCTGATCAGGGGGAAAATGGAGGAATTAGATCAGCTGTCAAAACATCGCATTGATTACCATTTCGATGCTCTGCTGGCATTTGCCCAATGGATTAGTTGTTAAAATTTCAGGTATCGGAAATATTACGGCTAGAATGATCATTTAGTCATTATTATCAGCGCCATTGAGATTGTGCTCAATGGCTGATTTGCCCGCCCGATTACCGTTTTCAAAACCATTTAACTACAAGTAGTATTACCTGCCACTGCGCACGCAGTGAACCGGGGTTCATCCTTTTTTTCATTACTAAACATTTTCCCGACATGACAAATCTGTTGTTCAATCGGGCAGCCCGTGTATTGGGTTGCCTCAGCGGAGCTATGCTCCTTTCTGTATCCATCTCCTGTGCACAAACTCCGGAGGAAGCCGTTCTCCCTATTGACGACATCACAGAACGCCAGGTGGTTCGTGATCGTCCGATTTTGGCCTATCAGCCAATCCGTGAGGCAGATATCCTTTGGGAAAAACGGATATGGAGGGTCATTGATGTGCGCGAAAAAATGAATCTGCCCTTTGCAGCACCTGAATCTCCTTTGTTCAAAGTACTCGCAGATGCTGCTTTGGCTGGTGAGCTTCCTGTTTACAGCACAGAAGATGATAAATTCACCAAGCGGCTTTCTTCTTCAGATGTGAGGGGGTTGTTGTACAGAAAAGACACCGTCATGGTTTTTGACGATGTAGAAAGCTATACTGAATCCATTCGTGTGGTGGAAAATGAAACGAACTGGGAAGACATCAAACGGTTCAGGGTAAAAGAATCCTGGTTTTTTGATACGAAAACAAGTACGTTAAGAAATCGTATTTTGGGTATTGCCCCAATCATCGACGTACGCGATGAAGAGGGTAATTTCAAATATGAGATGCCACTTTTCTGGGTTTATTACCCGGGAGCCAGAGCCTTTTTGGCTCAACACAAGGCTATAACCCATGGTGAAAACTGGTCGGCCACCACCACCTGGGAAGATATCTTTGAAAAAAGGTACTTTGCCTCCTATATCACGAAAGAAAACAATGTACAGGACTTACGCCTTCAGGACCTGTACACCGGACCAGACCTTTTGATGGAGTCAGACAAGATCAAAAGCGAATTGTTTGCGAGGGAACATGATATGTGGAGCTATTAGCACAAAATTGTATTAGCACATGATTTTTGATCCAAAAAGGCATGGAGGGGACAAGGATATTTTA
>DLXL01000025.1:0-856 GCA_003448025.1 Saprospirales bacterium
GCGCCTCTCTGCCTCTGCGGTAAAGACACGCTCGTTTTGGATACAGCTGGCGCCTTTATTTGACCAGCTTTTTCCTGTTTTTGTTTTCAAGCCTGCGGTTAGGCCGCCATTTTCATCTTGTTGCCCAGGTTGCGGATTTTTCTTCCAAAATAGATTTGTACCGGCGCCAGCAGTATGGTTGGACCAAACCATTGTGCCCACCAGGGTAGAAAATGTGCCGCATTTACGGTGAATGCGGTGGTGGAGGCGATAAAAGCGCCAATCATCGACATGGAATGCAAATTCATCCAATCCAGCCGACCTAATTTTTCGGGTTGACTAAATGTTTTCCAGTTAGTGCGCACATCCATCAACGAAGTAGTTCCAAAAACAGCAAACAAAATGGGAATAGCCACCATCGTTCCAACGGAAAAGTGCCAGGCAGACATACCCAGCATATACAGGGCATTTAATCCCAGCAAAAGAGTATACCCCCAATCGATCCTGCTTACTACAGCGCCCTTCATCAAAAAGATACTGCGAACGCCACGAAGCATCCCGGCCAATACCATTAATGAAATGCCGAGCAGAAACTGGTAAAAGGCTACTTCAGGCCTTTTGAGGAACCCGACTACCGAGGTGATCACTACCCACAACATGGCATAGTAGAAGATCTTACCAACCAGCCTGTGCTTTCTGGGATCCCTGAAGTTGTAAAAAATTGCCATTGGCCCGGTAAGCAAAGTGAGCGAACCTGCCATAATGTGGCTGTAAAGACTGAAAGAAGCAATTAGATCGAGCATGGCGATTTGTTTTTGTTGGCACAAAGGAAGGTCCCCCTTCAGACACCTCGCCATACAAAGGGTCTGTTTGCAAG
>DLXL01000025.1:1022-2744 GCA_003448025.1 Saprospirales bacterium
ATGATTGAAGATTACATGATTGAAGAGTACATGATTGAAGAGGGGGATGCCCCTCCCCAGGGCCGTGGGCCCCAAATCGCTCCAGCGGGGCGAAGTTTTTGCAAATAAAAACAGTTGAATATCCGAAGAATTACAACCTTCGTAGCTGTTCCGCTTTACCAAAATCGCGGCAGCTCAAATGCATCATGAACAATTGGCAAATCAAGGCTTCTTTATTTTTGAACTACTTTGTGTTCGCTATATTACTGAATAGTGTTGGCACCGTAATCCTGCAAGTTCAAAACAACTATGGCGTTTCACCCGGAGAGGCTTCTGTACTGGAGGGATACAAAGATCTGAGTATTGCGATTGTCTCCTTTTTATTATCCTCTTTCATTACCCGATGGGGCTATAAAAACGCGATGCTGGCTGCACTGGGTTTGGTTACAGCTGTTTGCCTTATCATTCCTTCAGTTCCGGGTTTCTGGGCCACCAAATTATTATTTGCTGCGGTGGGTTCCAGTTTTGCCCTCATTAAAATGTCGGTCTATGCTACCATCGGGCTGGTTACCCGGGATGAAAAAGAGCACATCAGTCTGATGAGTTTTATCGAATCCTTTTTCATGGTGGGCATATTTGGAGGATATTTTCTTTTTGCTGCGTTTGTTGACGACTCCAACCTGCAAAGCACTTCCTGGCTGAACCTGTATTATATTTTGGGGGGTATAGCGTTTGCGGCCTTTTTCCTGCTTTTCAAGGCTCCTTTAGACGAATCTGCGTCCAAATCCGAAGCGGGGAAATCAATGGCTGAAGAATTTGGGCAAATGTTTCGCCTGGTTGCCGTTCCGCTGGTATTGGTTTTTGTACTGTGCGCCTTTTTATATGTGCTGATTGAACAAAGCATTATGAGTTGGCTTCCAACATACAATCAGGAAGTGTTACGGCTCCCCACTTCCTTAAGTATTCAAATGGCCAGTATTCTGGCTGGCAGTACTGCGCTGGGGCGTTTTTTAGCCGGTTTGTTGTTAAAGCAATTTGCCTGGAACCGCGTCTTAACCGTTTGCCTTATGTTGTCGGGCGGACTGGTATTGCTGGCCATTCCACTGGCCAATCAGGTATCCGGCGAGTCTATTACCGGTTGGAGTAATGCACCATTGGCCGCTTTTGTATTCCCGCTGATTGGCTTGTTTCTGGCGCCTGTGTATCCGGCCATTAATTCGCGCATATTAAGCAGTTTACCCAAACATCAGCACGGGTTAATGTCTGGCCTGATCATCATTTTTTCAGCCTTGGGTGGCACCACGGGATCTATCATAACCGGGAATATTTTTGGGTTATAGGGTGGCCAGAAAGCCTTTTATTTTTCCCTGATACCCATGGCAATGTTGCTGGTTGGGTTAATTTTCTTCAAACGACTTCAAGATCGCTTTCCATCTCAAAACGTATGAATGCCCCCTATCTTACACTAACTTCACTTTCACCGCTTTTTGAGGCCGTGCAAAAAGAAGGTATTTTTCCGGATTCCAAGTTTTTTCCGGATTGCACTGCCAAGATCCCGGCAGTTGACATTTTGAAGGCCTATGAGCTCACGAAAAACGATCAGAACTTTTCTTTAAAGGCATTCGTTGCGCAACATTTCAGCTTCCCTCCGGAATCAGCAACCGAGGAGAGCCATCAGGAACTGCCTTTACCTGAGCACCTGGATCGTCTTTGGGATCAACTGCAACGTCAGCCGGAGTCTCA
>DLXL01000025.1:2846-7510 GCA_003448025.1 Saprospirales bacterium
CGTCAGCCGGAGTCTCAAGTACATGATGGCCATCGTTCTACGCTGTTACCCCTGCCCTACCCTTATATTGTTCCGGGTGGCCGATTTCGCGAGATCTATTACTGGGATAGTTACTTTACCATGTTAGGGTTGCGGGAAGCTGGCAGGATCTCGTTGTTGGAAAACATGGTTAACAACTTCGCTTATCTGCTGGAGCAATACGGGCACATTCCCAATGGCAACCGGAGTTATTACCTGAGCAGATCCCAACCCCCTTTTTTCGCCCTGATGGTCAATCTTTTAGCCGAGATAAAAGGAGAACAAATCCTGTTAAAATACCGGCTTGCCCTGGAAAAGGAATATCAATACTGGATGGATGGCGAGCATACCATCCAACCAGGAAGTCAACATCGGCGGCTGGTTTGCCTTCCGGATGGCAGTTTGTTAAATCGATATTGGGATGATGTACCAGAGCCCAGGCCTGAGGCTTTTATCGAAGATATTCATACAGCCAGCCTAAATAGCCGTCCAAAGGAAGAAACATACCGCCATTTGCGGGCGGCAGCAGAATCCGGCTGGGATTTTAGCAGCAGATGGCTGGTTCATATGTCAGACTTGTCCAGTATTCGAACCAGTGATTTGATTCCGGTTGATCTGAACTGTTTATTGTATTATTTGGAAAAAACGTTGGTACATACCTATCGGTTATTGCCGGATCACACCCCGGTAGAGGTGTATAAAAACCGGTCGCGAATGCGCAAACTGGCCATTCAAAAGTATTGTTGGGATGAGGGGCGAGGTTATTTCATGGATTATGACTGGAAGGCCGGGGAAGTTTCGCCACATAAAACCCTGGCTGGGGTGTTTCCGCTGTATTTCCAATTGGCGGATGCTCCGCAGGCCCATTCCGTCGCAAACATGCTTGAGTCGAAGTTTCTAAAACCAGGTGGGCTGGTTACCACCTGCGAGCATTCCGGGCAACAATGGGATGCGCCAAACGGGTGGGCTCCACTGCAATGGATGGCCTTTGCCGGCCTGCGTCAATATGGTTTTCATACCTTGGCCATGGAAGTCAGACACCGCTGGGTCAACCACGTGGAACAAACGTATAGGCAAACCGGCAAAATGATGGAAAAATACAACGTAGAAGACCTGGAAGCGGCGGGTGGCGGAGGCGAATATCCGAATCAGGACGGTTTTGGATGGACCAATGGCGTGTATTTGACTTTAAAGCGCAGTTTTTAGAAAAAACGGGCATCTTTTCACGGAATTGTTTTGTCAAATATCCCAAAATCATTATCTAAAGAAAAATTTTAACACCGATTAATTGAAACGATTCCTTTAATCAGGCAGGCAGTCTGAAAAATCGCCGTATCATTGCGGCCGGAACTGAAAGAGGGGTAGGGAAATCTGCAGAACATCCAATTATGCGATGCGTACAACCCAACAAACCTTTGAAAAATTCTGAGACCGGCTTTTATGCAAAGAACTATAGATATCCTTTCAGCTGGAGAGCTTTTTGTGGATTTTACGACGGCAGACTTTGCCCAAACCATTGAAGAGGGAACCTTATTCAAAAGAACACCAAGCGGGGCTCCGTCAGAGTTAGCCATTCAAATGGCTCGTCTTGGTAAAAAGGCAATGGTAGCATCCACCGTTGGGTCGGATGATATGGGTAAAACCATTATTAGCTACCTGAAGAAATTAGGCATAGACACTTCCTGCATTGCCCAGGTGGAAGAACCTACCACCTTGATTTTGAACACACGTTCTGCCAACGAATCCAATATTCAGGTATACCGGGCAGCAGATTCCATGTTGTCTATTCGTCAGTTCCCCTTCCAATCTTTTGAACAGATTGGTGTCTTTCATTCTACTTGTTTTGCACTCAGTAAAAATCCGTCTCAGCATGTAATTCTGCAGGCCGCAGAGCGGGCTCAACGGGCAGGTTGTATTGTTTCCCTGGATATCAACTTTACCCACAAGATATTTCCGGACCGAATTGAGGCTAAAAAAGCCGTTTCGGAATTTGCCAGGTATAAAGCGCTGATTAAGATTAGTGCCCAGGACTGGAAAAATCTATATGAAGATGATGCTCCTGCGCCTCAAGCCGTGATCGAACACTTCCTGAAAATTGGAGCATCAGAAGTTTGTTATATCAACCAGGATGCCTTTTGGGCCGGAAATGGTCAGGAAACTCATTCTCTTCCTTTCCGCTCTGCTACCTTACCGGATCACCATGCATTCCTGTCAGCCTATCTAACAGCCCGCTTGGACGAAAAAAACCTGCTGGAAAGTGCCACTGCCGGACGTAAAATGTCAGAACTCCCAGTTTCTGCCACCGAAAAAGTGACTAAAGAGCAGATATATTCAGAAATTGAAGGATAACAGCTTTTTAAACGGCTGCTACTTTTTAGACTAATCATGCTGCGGTTTTCGGGTAATACCAAAAACCGCAGCATTGTTTTTTGCGGCAGATGTGGAACTGCAGTACCTTTGCGGCGCCAAATTGCCCATAAACCATTTTCACCTTAACCATTCCTCCTATGGAACTCCTTACCACACATTCCTCAGCCGAATTGATCGAATTGGAAGATCGCTACAATGCACACAATTATCACCCAATTCCGGTGGTACTCGAGCGTGGGCAGGGGGTATATGTTTGGGATGTGGAAGGCAAACGCTACTTCGACTTTCTGTCTGCCTATAGTGCTGTCAATCAGGGCCATTGCCATCCACGCATTATACAAGCGCTTACAGACCAGGCACAGAAGCTAACCCTAACCTCAAGGGCCTTCTACAATAATCTTCTGGGTGAATATGCTGAATTCATGACCAGGTTTTTCGGGTACGACCGTATTCTGCCTATGAATACAGGTGTTGAAGCCGTTGAAACAGCTAGTAAACTCGCGCGGAAATGGGCGTATCAGGTCAAGGGAGTAGCAGAAGGGAAAGCCAAAGTCCTATTCGCCTCCGGTAATTTTCATGGCCGAACCCTGACTGTTATTTCAGCGTCTACGGATCCCGCCAGCAGAATTGGATTTGGTCCTTATATGCGTGGACTTGAAGTAATTCCATACAACGACCTGGCTGCATTGGAACAAGCCTTGAATGAAGACCCCAATATTGCCGGGTTTATGGTAGAGCCCATTCAGGGCGAGGCGGGAGTGAATGTACCGGATGAAGGTTATCTTTCTACGGCCTATGATCTTTGTAAAGCTCATCGGGTACTCTTCATTGCAGATGAAGTACAAACCGGTATTGCCCGTACCGGTGAAATGTTGTGCTGCGATCATGAAGGCGTTAAGCCAGATATGCTTGTTCTGGGCAAAGCCCTGTCCGGCGGGGTATTACCCGTTAGTGCCGTATTAGCCTCTGATGAAGTCATGCTAACGATAAAGCCAGGTGAACATGGCTCTACTTTTGGCGGAAACCCTCTTGCTTGTGCCGTTGCGATGGAAGCCCTTCGGGTTGTTGAAGACGAAAATTTGGCGAAAAACGCCAAGGAACTGGGTAAAATATTCCGTTCGCGCATGCGTGTTCTGGAACAAAAACGGCCGGATCTGATTTCTTTTGTTCGGGGTAAAGGTTTGCTGAACGCGATTGGCATCAACGATTCCGAACAAAGCAAAACCGCCTGGAATATCTGTTTGGCACTTGCAGAAAATGGCTTACTGGCCAAGCCAACCCATGGCAACATCATTCGTTTTGCCCCACCACTTGTGATGACGGAAGAGCAGTTATCTGAATGTTGCGACATCATTGAACGTGTACTTACCAATTTCGTGCGTTAAACTGGATATCTGAGGGTTAGCGTGTTTCCACCATAGAACTCATCTGTATAATCATTCAGATACCCAACACACCGGTTCAATCGTTAATTTGGCTCATTATTCCATTAATACGGCAAGAATATACTGCACTTTGCGTTTGCATGATGACAATACGCTACCAGTATGAACTTCTTCCATATTTTTATTGCTTGTGCCAGCCTGTCTGCCACTTTTTTGCCGGAAGGGAAAGGACAACAGACAACACCACCCGGTACCGACACAACAGTGGTTGGCAGTGAAAATGCGCCTGCGCCTCCCACTGATTCGGTGCAAAAAGCCCCTGCTCCAACTGGAAAGCTTGTGGCTAAACACAAGTTTTTAAATTTAGGGGTTACCGGAGGGCAACTCACCATACCATTTAAAATCCGGCGAAAGGAAGAAAACCAGACGTTTCGGTTAACCACCGACGTCACATTGGGAGCATATATTGGATTAACCCAAAAACTTTCTACCGAGAGAAATTACCATTTGACGGTCCCGGTAACGGCCGGACTTACTTTTGTCAATATTAACAATAACAATACATCTCTGGAGTTTTCCGCCGGAGATGGCGGTGAAACCGAGGTTGTTCCAGGCCTTACCTGGAGTACCGGCATTATCCTGCAATTGGAAGAATACAACTTCGGATTTATCCTGGGGAAAGATTATGCGGGCGAGGTGGGGGATCAATGGATTTACCACCGGCAATGGTGGTGGTCCTTTGGACTTGGTTTTTCCTTTACCAATTGATGTGCCGGATATGCTAAACGGCAAACCTGAGTTATCACGAATTTTTCAGTATTACTAATATTGAATTGGACTATCCTGATATTGTACAGTAAGCATTAATTTCTGATTTCCGATTTCCGATTT
>DLXL01000642.1:0-2840 GCA_003448025.1 Saprospirales bacterium
ACACAAAGTATTACATTTTTGTGCTCTTTGTGACTTTGTGGTTCCATAAATGATGGTGTAAAACAAACACAAGCCAACCCAATAAAAAAATCGGGATGACCCATGTTGTTTCTATCATGGATGCGCTTTATGCTTTATTCCCAAAACCAATTACCCAGCCAATGACGCCACCTACCAGTGCACCTTGAAAGGCATTCACCGCTCCATCAACGAAAAGCGCATTTAGTGTATAGACGTTCATCATGGAATATGAATAAAAATCCGCTCCTAAAGCAACCAGAAGCATAACCCAGGCGCCGGCAATGGCGCCGCTTTTAAAGGTGGAAATACCGGCCCAACGGGTAAAGATGAGCGCCAGCAGCAGCGACCAAAAAAAGCAGGCAGCGAAAATGGCCCACATAAGCATTTCCTCGTCAGGTCGCATACAGCCCCGACCCGATTCCAGGGTGTTGGCGTCCATAAAATTTTTCAGCAACATGCCGTAAATCACCCAGCCTGAAAGGAAACTGGTGACAGCGCCGGCCAAAGCGGCAAGGAAAACCTTGGTGTTCATAACGTTTTGTGTTGATAAAAGTGAGTAATAGGTTTAGTAGGGATTGTTTTTAAATTTCGACGTGTTGGATTAAAGTTTTTTTATCTTTGGCAAATGTATATATTGTCAATTAATTATTTTATAAAAATAGGAATAAGCTCTGAATCGAAGTGCTGCATACCAATAGGATATTCTTACCAAGCAGCGTAATTGAGGTAACACAGTATCTTGGCTGCCGAATTCACTTGAAAAATTGACCGTCTTTATGAAAAAAATCCTCCTTTGTCTGGCTGCATTTGCGGCTATTGGTACAAGCGCACTGGCGCAGTACACCAAGGGCCCCCGCCTTTTTTTGGATATTCCTTCGGTACACCTTTCTGCTCCTGATGTCACACTGGTTGCAAACCGGATTGGCGTTGGCGTTGGAACAGCCATGAATGTGGCTTCACACTGGGGTACAGCCCGTCTGGGTGGCGGCGCCATATTTAGTATGGATCCTCAATCGAAAGAGGTTGAGGAGACGTTTGTTACTACGCCGTATGTTTTGTTGGAGGCCGGTGCAGGTAAGTATCGCACCAATGGCGCACAATGTGCCAAAACCAAATCCAAAGCCTATACTGTTATGGCAAAAGCCGGATTGCGTTATGCCTTCCTTTCTGAACCATTAGAGCCGGAGGGTGAAGCACCAGATAAATTCGATGTATTGGTGGGCGCCGAGTTCGGTTATTTCTTCATCCGCGATGTGTTCAGAAATACAGAAGTTTTCCTGGATGCGAATTACCACGTCAATTCCAAGATCATTTCTGCCAATTTTGGATTCAAAATGTTTCTCAACCTGAAAGCAGATCGCGGAGACTAGGGATTACATGATTGAAGAGTACATGAGTACATGATTGAAGAGGGAAGCGTTCGGTCTTGCATTCTGATGGGCCTTCGGCCCTTACGGCACCTCAAGCCCAGTGACCTCCCTCTTCAATCATGTACTCTTCAATCATATACTCCGCTGCTTTTTCTCCAATACCCAGAACCCCAAACAGGTTACAAGCGCTAAAATGGCAACCAGGGTCCATAAGCTGGTAAATCCCCAGGCGGCGATGACCTGAGTGCCCAGGAACGGAGCTAAAATATTGGCCACTGAATAGGACATAGTATACAGAGCCATGTACTGCCCTTGTTTAGGCCCTTCCGAACGCCCGAAAACAAAATTGCTGCTGAAGGGCATTACGAACATTTCTCCAAACGATATCAGTACCGTAAACATAAGGGCTGGAACCCATCCGGCAGGGAAAAGGCATGTTGCGTAGGAAATAGCATAAAGGATCAACCCAAACCGTACGTAACCCAAGGCAGGAGCTCTTCCTTCCAGACGGTGAATCATGGGCATCTCTGTTAAAAACACAATCAACCCGTTTAGGGCTAACATTTGTCCGATTTGTGCTTCTGACCAGGCATAACTTTTCTCCCAAAACAAAGGGATGGTCCACAAAATCTGCATGAAAACCATGGCTCCCATCATGGTTAATAAGGCAAACCCAACAAAACTCCGATCACGGTAGGGTGATATCATGGATAATTCAGGCTTTGGTCCGGCATTTTCATGAACCTCATCAGCAGTTGCTACTTTTTTAGGCACCAGCCAAACCAAGGTAAAAGCTGCTGCGATACAGGTAATGCCATCTACCCAAAACAACCACTCCCATCCCAAGGCAACCAACATGCCTCCAAGGGCTGGCGCAACAGTCCAGCCCAGGTTCACAGCCATCCGATACAAGGATATAGATCTGGTTCGGGTTTCCGGTTCACAATGCCGGGCCATGGCCACAGAGTTGGCAGGTCTGAAAACCTCTGAGGAAAAGCTCATGGCAAATACAGAGAGGCCCATTACCCAAATATCCCGAACCAATACCATAAACAGCAGAATGACGCCATTTATGATCAAACTCCAAAACTGGATGGGATAGTAGCCTAATCGGTCCGTGAGTTTACCACCAATGAAGGCGCCACTCAATGCGCCAATGCCAAAACACGTCATAACGTAACCAGCCATATCCAGTGGGTAACCCAGCTGTTTCGTCATGTAGAGGGATAGAAAGGACACCACAAAGGCGCCACAGCGGTTTACCAGGCTGACAATAGATATATACCAGATAACGCGGGGAATACCCCGATAGGAGGATAACCAATGGGTGTAGAGTTTTTGTAACATAGCTGAGGCCAAATGGGTTAATGGCAATAAAACACTAATGTTCATTTATGCCAAATAGTTTCCATCAGGAACTAAAATATCATCTTTTTGAATGAAAAATAA
>DLXL01000642.1:2952-3712 GCA_003448025.1 Saprospirales bacterium
AAAATATCATCTTTTTGAAAGAAAAATAAAAAGCGCCGGTTGCTATTAAGCAGCCGACGCTGTTCATACAATAGAATGGATTGCTAATGTTGATTGGTTAATTGTTCCATATTGCAGAACAATTCTGGGGCGAAAATCGAAACTTCATTCGGAAATGCAAACTTTTTTGCCCTCAAATCTACCAATCTTTAAAGAAGTATCGACTAAAATGGACTCAGGCTGAAATTTTTCAAGTAGTGGTTTTTTGTATGGCAATCATTCATCAATTATACCTGATTGAAAATGATTTAGTTTGCCCGGTTAGCCAATGATAGAGCGGTCTTTTGCCAGATGCTGGGCATAAAGCATGGCTCCGCCTGCCAAAGCCATATCTTTGAATAATAAAAATTGTGCACTGATGCTTCCTCCCATAGCGGCCTGGAGATGTACCAGCACTACCATTAAAAGCAGATAAACCGCCAGTAGCACGGTGGCCAGCTTGTCCCACTTTCCAATCAGCATACTTAAAGAAGCAGCCACAAGGCTTATGCCCCCGGCTACAACCCAAACTTTAGGCATGGGCATATAAGTGGGTACAAAAGAATGAACCATGGCATCAATGCTCAGGAGGTTGATTAAACCTAAAATAGCAAATGGGATGGCAAACAGCCAGCGGCCCAAAGAAAGGAATGCATTCATGTTCCGATTTGTTTTATACTAAAAAAGTTAATTTGACTATACTGATATTGTACAGTAGGCATTAATTTCCGATTTCCGATTT
>DLXL01000398.1:0-10267 GCA_003448025.1 Saprospirales bacterium
TATGTGTTGCTGGGCACTCCGGGGCAGGTCAACAGCTTGCCGCCGGATGTAGCCTTCCTGTACGTCAACGAAGTGATGGCGTCCAATACACACACCATTACGGATGAGTATGGGGAATATGACGACTGGTTTGAATTGTACAACGGTTCCGAACATCCGTTGAACATAGGAGGGCTGTGTTTTACCGACGACGAGGATCAGCCCTGCAAATGGCAGGCGCCGCTGCATCTGCCGGAACAAACCACTATACCGCCGTATGGATTTCTGCTGCTTTGGGCAGATGAAGATCCGGAGCAGGGCGTACGGCATGCCGCCTTCCGTTTGAGTGCCGGAGGGGAAATGGTGGCCATTTACCAACGAACCGCAGAAGGATACGAAGAAACCGAAAGCCTCAGCTTTGGGCAGCAGAGTCCGGACATTTCCTGGGGGCGGTATCCGGACGGCAGTGCTCAACTAAGTTTCATGTTTCCCACCCCTGGCGCTACCAATGCCTTATCTGACACTGAGGAGCGTCCTGTAGCCGTTTTAGCGGTGTATCCCAATCCTTTTTCACAGGAATTGAATCTCCGGGTTGAAAAACTGGAAATGCCTTGTGCGATCACCTTGTACAACATGCTGGGACAGGTGGTATATCAATCCGAAGATCAATGGCAGGAAAACACCCGGATCCGCCTCGGCGCCTTGCCAGACGGTGTATACACCCTGGAAGTGCGGGATGCAGGCGGAAGAAGGTTGGTGAAACGAGTGGTAGGGAACGATGGACGATGAACGATGGTACGATGGACGATGGACGATGGTACGATGAGTGGACCGTTAACAAAATGGGATGGGATATTTGGGGGCAGAGGAATATCTTTGCTACTGTCAGGTTGTAAAAGTAGTTGAAAGTTGTACTTGCCACTTTGGCTCAGAGCACTTAAGTTCTGCGAATGAGGCTTGATAGAAAGGTTACTTACCCGCAATGGACGACTAAGTAAAATTTAGGAAGTTACTTAGTCGTTAGTTGCGGGTAAGCAATAGTTGGCGGTAACGGTAACAATACACCAAAAACATTAAATTTGTAAAATGAATAATAAACAAGACATCATAGACTATCTCAACGACAACAAGCAAAAAGACCCCCTATTTATATTGGGAGATTGCGCAGATATTCTCAACTCAATGCCTGACAACTCAATTGACTGCATTATAACCAGTCCACCATATTGGGGACATAGGCTGTACAGCGGTGGAGGTATTGGTCTTGAAAGTTCCTACAACGACTACGTAAGCGATTTACTAAAAATAACAAATGAACTTTACAGAATTTTAAAACCAACGGGTTCATTTTGGTTAAATATTGGTGATACTTACAGAAACAAAAAATTATTAGGTATTCCTTGGAGAGTTTCTATAAAAATGATGGATGAACAAAATTGGATTCTTAGAAACAGTGTGATTTGGAATAAACACAAAGGTGGGCTTGACAGCAGTAAGGATAAACTACGGAATATTCACGAAAATATTTTCCATTTCGTAAAAGATGAAAAAAAATATCATTACGACACTTCGAAAATTCGTTCTGATGCAAGAAAAACTATTATAAAAAACGGCGCTGTAATTTCAGCAACAGGTGTAAGTGGCGTGAGATACAAAAGACAAATTGAACTCTCGACAGCCTTGACTGATGAAGAAAAAAAGAATGCACTTAGTGAACTTAATA
Organism: Saprospirales bacterium; assembly: GCA_003448025.1. Classification (GTDB taxonomy): domain Bacteria; phylum Bacteroidota; class Bacteroidia; order Chitinophagales; family Saprospiraceae; genus M3007. The sequence goes on from DLXL01000398.1 coordinate 1,703, forward strand.
ATGTCTTAGAAAGGATTAAAAACAATGAAATTTCTGATTTCAGAATGATAATTCGTGGACAACAAAGAACCACGCATTCCGATTCTGAGAAAGTTTCTGGTAGAGCGAAGGAATTAGCACAAAAAGGGTTCTATTTTCTTTTTTATCATCCCGACGGAACATTACCAGGCGATGTTTGGGAAATCATCCCTGAAGACACCCAAAAGCGCAAAGAGCATTACGCAGTTTATCCTGAGGACTTATGCAAAATTCCAATCTTGGCAACTTGCCCAAAAGAGGGAATAGTCTTAGACCCATTTTCTGGGAGCGGAACAACTTCTTTGGTTGCTTTACGACATAACAGAAAATCTATCGGAATAGACATTTCCGAAGAATACATTGAATTTTCAAACGAACGAATTAATGAATACAAACACGCGAATAGCGGAGTTCTTCAACTTTTCAACGAAGAATGAAAGTGTTAATTGGAACGAAGTGCTGACCGCACAGCATTGTGGCTATCTAAATAAAAAATGCATTAAGGTTCGCAAAAGTGAACCAAGTATCTCTATTGGAACGTGTACAGTTCAATATGGGAAAGATGAACAAGAGGTAATAATTTGCCCGCACCGTCTAATTGAAAAAAGGAAGATTTTCCTTGACTGTATTCATTTGCTTACACTGCACGAACCAGGCAACGAATTGCACATAATTCCAGAAATAACAATTCCTGGCGGTAGCGTAGACTACTTTTTAGCATCAGCAAGAGATAAAAAAGTAATTGATTTTGTGGGTATAGAATTACAGACTTTGGATACCACGGGTACAGTATGGCCAGAAAGGCAAAGGTTCTTAACTGACCTCAATATTTTAGAAGAGCCCGAAGAAGGCTATGGTGATAAACCTTATGGAATGAATTGGAAAATGACTGCAAAAACAATTCTTGTTCAACTTCATCACAAAATTGAAACTTTTGAGCATTTAAGCAAACATCTTGTTTTGATACTTCAAGACCACTTGTTAGATTATATGAAAAGGGAGTTTTCTTTCTCTCATATCAACACTGTTCCAAAGGTTGGAGACCCCATGCATTTTCACTCTTACAAATTAGAATTAGGAGAAGATAGCAATTACCATATAAAACTAAATGAAAGACTCAGTACAGACAGTGCAGGTTTGGCCTCTGCAATGGGCTTGAAAGCAGAAGCTAAAATTGAGTTTGAATTGATAATAAAGACGCTAGAAGCTAAAATTTCCGACAGCACCCTTCTTACAATATGAAAACCACTACCGCCAACAATCCACTGCCTATCATGCCTCCTAAAGGTCGGCACGTCGTCAGTGGTAACGATACTTAATTTAAAAACAGACAAAAATTAATGACAAACACAGAACTGTTTATAAAGAATATTGAAGGTTTTGGACACTCCCTTTCAGACTTTGATTTTTCAGAAGGTGCTTCAGAAGAACAAATTGATGAAGTTGAAAAGTTGATTAAACGGACACTTCCTGACGATTTTAAATTGTTTCTTAAAAATATAAATGGGCAACACTCAGACAAATTATATCTTCTTCCTGACGAAGCACTGCTTTTTTCTTGTGAAGAGATAATTACTGAATATAAAGGACTGACTGACTATTTTGAAGACACAATTGAGTTTTATAACAAGTATCAATATAATGATAAGATAAGGTGCACTGTTTGGAGTGAATCAAGAGTTCCCATTGCTGGAAGAGATGGTTATTATTTGTTCCTTGACTTTGATCCCGGACCAAACGGGACAATAGGTCAAGTAATATTTTTAATTAATGAGTGCGACTTCGTTGTGTTGGCTTCCAGTTTTAAGGATTTTATAAACTTGTATAATGAACATATAAAAAACAAAATTTTTCAAATACGGAAAATCTCAAATGGACATTACAGTAATTATAGGTTGACAAATGACTCAGATTATCTCAATGGACAAGAATTCGCCAAACTATTCAGACAATGAAAACTACGTATAACAGCACATTTGCAATAGTCAGGATTTCGTGCTCCGCAAACAGTATTGAGGTTGAACAACGTTCAGTTCTCCGAATGAACACTTGTGGGGCAAAGCCCGCCCATCGCAAATCTGCAAAACGTTACCCATAACCATACCATGAACAAAATAAATCTTCAAATGAAAGCGCAGGCTCAAGAAGGGCGTGCTGAAAAATATTGGTTTGAAAATAATGCTACCGGGCTTGAAAAAACGCTTTTTCACCGAATAACCATTCCATTAACTCCCTTCCATTCAGGTCTGAAATATGAATCACAGCCAGTAGAGACAGAAATTGTAATTGAATGGCTAAATCTACATTTGGTTGACCCAGATGACTTAGATAATTTGCAGATTTCAAGCCAGGAATATGAAGATTTAGAAGCCTCTATTTACGTTGGAAGTGCACATAATGCATGCGAGGTTATTAAATTACATTTCCAAAGAAAGGAGGGAAACAATTATCAGGTAAAAGGAGAAATCAGGATTGATTTTGAATCTGAAGGTGTTGCTCAAAATGAAGTTTTTTCCTTTCAAACTATAATTTACTATCAAAAGAATGAAGAGCCATAAAAATAGAGAACAAGCTATTCCCACCAACCATTCCGCCCCGCATGGTGTACCCGATCCCACCCATCGCCATTAGCCAATAACTGATGCCCCAGCGGGGGCTGAGATTCCTGCTGAATTAAAAGACTGGAGCACTAGGCTAAAAGAGATCTGGTCAAGTTCCATTTTCGGCCAAGCCGAACGCCTTCTGCGGAAATCTGCGGTTCATCTGCGAAAATCTGCGGGAAAACTCCCTCGCGGGTACATAGTTGGTGGAAGTGCTAAAGAGCATTGGATCGTCTGGACGTTTAGCGGTAACAAAATCAAATGGAAGGGAAAGATTGTTGGTTTGGGGTTAGGGGAATATTTTTGCTTCCGGTAAATCATAAAGTTTATTCTACCTTGTTTGCTTAGAACCATTGGTGTTCGAAACCAAAAGGCTTGGTCAAACAGGTTACTTATCTGCAATGGACAATTAAGTAAAAAAATGAGAAGGTTAATTAGTGGTTAGGTTTCAAATAAGTAATTCAACGAAACACCAATCGTAAAACAATCCATTCATCATTTTTTCATTCACCATCTTTGAATATGCGTTCCAAATTGAACATTTCAATCTTTCTATGTCTGGCTTTGAACATTTTTTTGCTTTCATCCTGTGGCAATAATAATCAGCCGGCCAGCCAGCCAGCCGAAACCGCAGCACTGCCTGATGTTAGACTAAACGACACCTCAGCCATTCTTATCAGGTTTAATTTTGAGCATTTCGGCAGCTATGACCTTGCTACCTGGAAGTTGATGCCAAAGGTTGATCAGGGTGATGTGGTGCTTGATGTTATGACTTACACGAAAGACAGTATTAAAATGGATGTTAAAGAATCGGCTATGGGAGAGGGTATGTATTTTTTGACCTATGAACTTACAGGTTCCAACGGCAAGGTCATGAAGACGCGTGATTTGTCTTTTACAACCGCATCGGATACAGAATCAGAAAAATTACCTGTTACCATCACAGAAACCGTCAGGGACTACACCATTAATCCTCCAAAGCAGTTTGAAAGGAAACAGAAAACGGACAAGCTTTACCGTGAACTTAAACCACTGCCCACGGCAGCAACGGGGGCCTGGGTGGAAAGCGTTACGGAACCCTATTTTTACCCGGAGGATAATAATTGATCCGTTTACCGCGGAGGCGGAGAGGTATGAAACCGGCCCTCTGCGTCTCACTACCTCTGCGGTAAAAATAAAAAGGCAACTTTTGAGTCAATATTGTTGCCATGTGCAATGTTTCCCTTGCTGTAGGATGAATATCTTAGAAATACAATAAACTACTTTATGAAAAAGATAAACCTCCTGTTCGGTCTTTTGATTGCCATTTGCATGTCAAATGCACTGCCGGCACAAATACATGCCGGACTTTGGACGGGATATATCGATGGCATTGCCATTCGCTCCATGGCACAACGGGATTCGTTTTTGTACATCTACACCTGGAGCGGTACTGTCTTCGTCAATACAAGTACCGGGCAATTCCGTTTCTTCCATGATATGGGCAATCCCGACCTTCCGGTTTTTGTTGACCTGCGGGTTTCCGCCGTAGACAAACAAGGTAACCTTTGGGCTTTTGCCAACGATAAGTTGGCTAAAATAAGCCCGAACGGAGACATACAGTATGTTGGCGGGATGCCTGATTACCAGGTTATTACTTTAGATATTGACTATAATGGCCAGCTTTGGGCGGGATTGGTAACGGAGCCTGTCAACAATCCGGCAACCACTAAATGTCTGGCTAAATTTACCAATGGGAGTTGGCAAAGTATCGACTTTGGACAAACCCGGATGAACATCCAGGACATTGCATTTGACAATCAAAACCAACCCGTTGTCATTGCAAGGTCAGTCTATAACCCCAGTGGAGTATTTCAATATAATGGAACCAGTTTTGTAAAGATCCCCAACAGCACAGCTTTATGGAAACTATCCCTTTCCTCAGATGGTCAGATTGCGATTAGTGGAAACACCACTGGTAGTGCATTAAAAGTGTATAAAAACGGTTCCTGGACCACCTACGGGCTATCAAACCCCAATATTCCGGATAATTTTTGTCATCCATATTTTGACGCCAATAATGATCTGTTTGTTTGCCATAACACCGGGTCCGTTTATACATTAGAAAATGGTCAATTGGTGAAACAATTATCTTCACCCAATAATTACAGAACTGAATCAACTCCAGATCTTGTCATTCCGGGGTTTGCATTGGATAATCAGGGTAAAATGTGGCTGGGACATAGTGACGGGCTGTTTGAAGCCTCCGTTGAAGATCCTCAGATTTGGCATTTTGTGCCAACATCTGACCTGCTCACTCCGAAAAGCCCCAGATCCTTCGCGGTTTTTAACGACACCCTTTGGTTTGCAAATGACGGTGGTGTTACCAGATTGGTGAATGATAGCTTTGAAAAACTGAGTTATCCGGCGTTTAAAAGACCCGCATTGTTTTATGATTCCTTCCGTCAAGGATTATGGGTAGGATCGGATGGCCCACGCCTGGATTTTTATCAAGGACAGCAGCATACACAGATTACCATACCTGTCCCTACCTCCCAGCCTTATTTTGGCCGGATTACCCGTGATTCAATTGGCAATCTTTGGACTTCAACGGGTAAAGAACTTCTGAGATTCAGCCCCAATGGCGATTGGTACTCCTTTAATATTGGAGATGAGTTCCCTGACTATTTTTACATTGGTTCTGTTTACACAAAAGGTAGTCTTATGTATGTATCCGTATACGGTGCTTACCCCTGGCTTCCAAATGAAAACCACGTATTTTTTTATAGCATTGATGGCGACATAGTGACGAAATTGGATTTACCGGAAGACGAACTTTTGAATACGAACAGTTTTGCTATCCGTTCTGAGCAGGATATATGGTTTGATGACTCAGACAAAATGATACATTTTGTTAATGGGCAATTTCAGACCTATACTACTTCTGAATTGGGGGGGAAATTGTCACAAGCAAGGATTATTTTGTACAATGATACCATTCCACTGGTAAGCTCCATATATGGGTTGTATATTTTTAAAAAAGGGAGGTGGTATCACCCAAACATCCCATCAAATATACTGACTAACTACGGCATTGGTTCCTGTATTTTGCTTGATAACAAATTATACATGGCTCAAAACCCGCTTTTGGTGCTGGAAGATGTCAAAGCTTTGGTGGATCAATTGGAAACACTATATCCTGTAAACCCAGATGCGAATGCAACAACGCTGGTTTATCCAAATCCAACGTCTGGTTTGTTACACATGGACAAAATAATTGCTGAATTTGGCCCTAATCTGTCGGCATTTTTATATAATGAATATGGACAACAGGTAGGAGTAATTTCCGCACCACTCCCAAACACGCTTGATTTAGGTCAGTACCCTTCCGGTATTTATTTTTTATCCATTAAGTCAGGGAACAAGGTGGTTCTTAAAAACCAAACAATAGTAAAATATAATAAACCCTAAAGCTCAAACATGCACTTTTCAAAACAAGTCATTAAGACGCCAATCTTCCTTTATCTCCTGCTATTTACCAGCATCTTGTCCTCCTGCAAAGGGCAAAATAACCCGCCCCAACAGGCAGTTGCAACACCGGTAGCCGACACCCTGAATGCACTGGGCAACAACATCATGACGGTTTACCAGGATAAGCGAAACCACTATTGGTTCGCCAGCTGGGAGGATGGATTATACCATTACGACGGAAAAACGGTGCAGCATTTTACCACCCAAAACGGTTTGCCACATAACCGGGTGGAAGATATCCAGGAAGACCAATCCGGCAACCTGCTTTTTAATACAAGCGGAGGCCTATGCCTATTTGATGGAAAAAAGATCCGCGTATTGGAACCCGAGGAAAGCAACAGCTGGATTTTACAGCCTAACGACCTGTGGTTCAAATCCCTGCAATTTGACGGGAAAGTCTATCGATATGACGGCAAAATCCTGCATAGTTTGCCCTTGCCAACGTCAAAAATGGGAGAAGCATGGATGGCTAAAAGAAACGATGTGCTGAATCCTCATGCCATCTATACCATCTATAAAGATCGCCAGGGCCATATATGGTTTGGTACAGCTGCTGCAGGCGCCTGCAGGTTCAATGGCAAGACTTTCGACTGGATTTCGGAAGACGACGTAACGGAGTTTCACGATGGGCCTTCCAATGGCGTTCGTTCTATTATCGAAGACAAGGATGGGTATTTCTGGTTCAACTCAGCGTATCGGTATCGCATGAACGAGTCAGGTAACATCCCTAATCAACCGTTTTACACCCGGGAAAAAAGCATCGGTAACCTGGATGGCCTGCCATTCAGTGATCTATGGGAATATCTGTCCATTGCCCGGGATAACAACCAGGTTATGTGGATTGCCACCTATCGAAACGGCGTTTGGCGATACGATGGGAAAGAAACCACCCATTTCCCTGTGCAAGAAGATGGAAAAGACATTACCCAGTTTTCCATTTATAAAGACCGGCAGGGTGTTTTATGGCTTGGCACCCATGAAAACGGGGTGTACCGGTTTAATGGAAAGACTTTTGAGCGGTTCAGGTTATAAGCTTACTCAAACAACTTCTCCACCTCCGCTGCAAATGCCTTCAAAATCACCTCCCTTCTCAATTTAAGCGTAGGAGTGAGCAAGCCGTTCTCGGGCGTCCAGGGTTCGTGCAAAAGCTGGAATTCCCGCACTTTTTCCACGGAGCCCAGTCGGGTTTCGTTGAGTTGATCCAGTTCCTGGCGGAACAGTTTTTGCACTTTAGGGTTGAGTATCATGTACTGTGGCGCCGTCCAGTGCACTTTGTTTTCCCGGCACCAGTACTCCAATTGCTGAAATTCAGGCACGATCAGGGCCGCCACATAAGGACGGTTGAGACCAATGGCCATGGCCTGACTAATGAAGGGTGAGCGCACTAATTGTTGCTCCACAAAAGCCGGCGCTACAAATTTGCCGGTGGTGGTTTTGAATACCTCGCTTTTGCGGCCGGTAATGCGCAAAAAACGTTTGAACTCAAACCTGCCCAAATCGCCGGTTTTGAACCAGCCATCAGGGGTGAAACGCTCGGCACTTTCTTCCGGCAGGTTCAGGTATCCCCGGGTTACATTCGGGCCGCGAACCTCCACTTCACCGTTGCCTTCTTCATCGGTTTCGGCACTGATACGCACCTCCACTCCTGGCGCCGGAATGCCCACCGTGCCAAAATGCACGCCTCCGGGCTCAAAGCGATTGAACGCAATGACCGGACTGGTTTCCGTGAGTCCGTAGCCCTCCCGCACGTCGATCCGGGCAGCGGAGAATAACCTGCCCAGTCGGGGTTGCAAGGCTGCGGCGCCTACGGCTATATATCTGATCCTTCCCCCCATGCGTTTGCGCCATTGCCGGAATACCAGTACATCAGCCAGCCAGCGTTTCAGGCGGTAATCCAGGGGCATAGCCTGCCCACCGGAATACGGAAAACGCTCTCCAAGAGCAATCGCCCAATCCAGAATTTTCTTTTTCAGTTTGCCGCTGCGGTTGCGCTCCTCCAGCAGGCGCTCGTACATGCGCTCGAGCACGCGCGGAACGGCCGAGATAAAATGCGGGCGCACTTCCTGCAGGATTCTGGGCAAACGTTCCACACTGTCGGCAAACCAAATGGCAGTACCGGCAGCCTGATACGTGAAACACACCATGCGCTCCAGAATATGGCTCACGGGCAAAAAGCTCACCGCTACACTTTCCGGCCCTACCGGCACTATGGCCAAAACGGATTTCACATTGCTTACAATATTCTTGTGACTAAGCATCACACCCTTGGGTAGCCCGGTGGTGCCGGAAGTATATAGTAAGGTGGCCAACTGGTCTTCCTGAATGCCTTCACGGTAGTATTGGATCTTGCCTGCCAGGTGTTCGTCGGGTTCGCAGGCCAAGGCGTTCCAGGAAAGGACATCAGGGATGTCGCTGTGGGGTTCAAAGGAAAACACGG
>DLXL01000398.1:10378-11075 GCA_003448025.1 Saprospirales bacterium
CGTCGCTGTGGGGGTCAAAGGAAAACACCTGTTTCAGCTGCATGCCGGAACCCCGGAGTTTTTGGAGCATGTCGGCATTGCTCACAAAGCAGGCTTTCAGTTCCGCGTCCTGCGCAATGTGCGCCATTTCGTCCGGACGGGCGGTGGCATGTATGGGCACAGGAATAATGCCTGTCTGCATCATGGCGGCATCGGCTATGAGCCATTCCGGGCTGCCGCAATGGGCCAGAATACCCACCCGATCGCCCGGATGCAGCCCCGAATAGAGCAATCCGGCGCTGATCTGATCGCGTTCTGCCAGCAGTTCAGCGGTAGTGAGGGTATGCCATTGCCCATTGCGCCATCCGGCCGCCGCTACCTTGTGCGGGTAACGGGCCTGTTGATATTCCAGAATTTCGAAAAGCAGGGAAAACGTCATTTTCCGGGCTGATCTTTTTTATTGTAAAGGTCTTGCTTGCTTAGTGCTTCTACACCCTTTTGCACCAATTGCTCCGAGAATCCGGCTACAAAGGAAAAGGCCAGCAGCAGTTCAAAACTGATTTTAGTTCCAAACAAGAGAATCACACCAGTGCCCAGGAAAATATAAACCGACAAAGCCGCTACAGAGGCCAACATCAAACGTGCTGCCAGCAACGTAGATCCGAAAATAGAGTCCGGAACAGTGCCCTCAGCGCCAGATTGAATGGTTCGGATAAAG
>DLXL01000398.1:11210-13542 GCA_003448025.1 Saprospirales bacterium
AATAAATGGTTCTGATAAAGCCACTTACCACTGCGCCAATGATGCCGGTAAGAATGACCAGAAGTGCCAGCCACCTAGGACGTTTATGTATGTCCTTAATTCCTGAATACTCCTTTACACAACATGTTACAGTACTATCTTTACATTCACATGCCTTAAAAGAAGAGTCTTTCTCATTGTTTTTGGCGGCAGTAGCTGTTTTATCGGTTATATTCTGTGCAGTGGTGTCTTGTTGTTTATCGGACTGATTTTCCTTGTTGGGATTTGATTCACTGGAATCGTTACCTGATGTTGTCTCGTCCGTTTGGCTCGCATTTGAGCTGTTTATAAGGCTATCCACAACTTCATATAGAGCCTTTTTCTGTGCAGCCAAATCCTTATCGGATAATTCTTTCTGTAAGGGGAATTCACTGATTTGCGGGCCAATCCATACCCATGCTACCAGCGAAACAAAAGTTATCCAGGAAAGCGTGCGGCTTCTGCGGCGCAGGGTTTCCAGTTTTTCATAGAAGTTGTCCTGGTGATCATCCAGTATTTCTGCTGCTTTGATGACCTGACCGGCTGTCAGATCTGTACGAAGTGTTTTGCCATCTTCGCCTACCCCCAATATTTCCTTGACGGCCAGTAATCGCCACGGGCTGGATTGTGTTTTGCTCTCCGTTTCTTTTAGTACGGTATGTGCCCTGGAAATCATTTCTTCCCTGGGCAATGACCACACTAACAACCGTCGGATTTCTTTAAAAATTTTCCAACCCTTTTGGGTTTCTTCTTCTTCAATGGCTTTTTTCAGGTCTTCAACGAGGCCATTGAGCTGGTTGTATAGTTTGGCTTGCGCAGGGTCGTCTTTTAGCGCAATAATCTTGCGTTCATAAGTGGAAAACTCATCAGAGAGGTTGAGAAGGGAAGCACTGGTGAACCAGTTCCTAATAAATCTTTTTACAAAATTCATAGTTTGGTATCATTTAATGTGAAACGTCAAAAGCTACACCGCGACCGACATCCGCCGAATTTTCACCACTGATAACACTACCAAACTCACCACAAAAAATACGGCCAGCGTCATCACACTACTACGCATACCGCCGGTGAGTTGCTCCACAAATCCGAAAGTAAATGTACCTACCACGGTAGATACTTTATCCATAACATCATAAAAACTAAAATAGGAAGCTGTATCAGGCGTATTTTCAGGCAGCAACTTGGCATAAGTGCTTCGTGATAATGACTGGATACCCCCCATAACGAGGCCAACAGCGCCTGCCAGCATGTAAAAATCCAGGCCGGTTAGCACAAAGTAGCCAGTGATACAAACCCCTGTCCAGATGACAAGCATCAACATTATGGAAAATTTGTTCCCTTTTCTGCCTGAAAGCTTGGCAGATGACCATGCTCCTCCAATGGCCACAATTTGCAAGATCAACACAAGGATGATGAGTCCGGAGGAAGAAAACTTCAATTCCTTTTCAGCGAATGTGGAGGCCAGAAACAAAACAGCCTGAACCCCTGCATTATAACAAAAAAAAGCGATCAGGAACCGGACGGCATTGCTGTCTTGCCGCAAATTTTGCCAGGCCTTCCGAATTTCCTGGTAGCCTTTACCCACCAGATTTTCCATTTTGCCCATAGGCTGATCCTCAGGCAGGCGTCTCAACGGAATTTGCGAAAAACCGATCCACCAAAGTCCCACCATAACAAATGCAGTGGGTACGGCCCGCAGCCCGTCGGGAAAACCAAACCAGTTATAGTTCATGATGATGATGAGATTCGCCACCAACAAAATCACACTGCCAATGAACCCGTAACTGAATCCTTTGGCACTCACATCATCATAGCGGTCTTCCGTAGCAATAATAGGCAGGAATGCATTGTAAAAAACAATACCGCCGGCAAAACCTATAGTTGCCAGGATAAATCCCAGCACACCTACCCACAGTGTGGGCATACCCGTGAAGAAGAGTAAGGAAATACACGCTAAGGCACCCAGCGTAGTAAAAAACCTCAAAAACTCCTTCTTTCTGCCTCCGTAATCAGCAATGCCAGATAACAGTGGTGATATCGCTGCAATAACCAGATAAGCCAAAGCGATGCTCCAGGCATATAAAGTACTGTCAGACATCCGCATACCTAGTACGTTTACGGAGTCGTTGGTTAATTCAAGGAAATACCCAGGGAAAATGGCTACGGTAATCACCAGCGCATAAGCTGAGTTGGCCCAATCAAAAAAGGCCCAGCCATTGATGGTACGCGGATTGTTTTTTTCTTGTTGCATAGAGAACGCTGGTTTTGAACGCTGGTAGGAACGCAGATGAGGATTTGGAACGCGGATGACGCG
>DLXL01000261.1:0-291 GCA_003448025.1 Saprospirales bacterium
GCGAGCGCTATGGACTGGTAGCCCCTATGGACCCGGAAACTGCGCTCCCGAGAACGGACGAGGTGTTTTTTCAAAAACTTGCAGCACTCTCCCTGGTGCCTGAACAGGAAGCCCGCCGCGTATTTGGGTTGCACGCCAATACCGTTCAATATGAACCTACTGAAGAAATGGCTGTAGATCTTTACCTGGCCATGGAAGCGTTTCTCAAGGCAGCTAAATAAGCTTTAAGCAAGTAATAGACCCCGGCAGAGGTACAACCTTTGGACCTTATTAAACGCAAATCATATCCGG
>DLXL01000261.1:465-10520 GCA_003448025.1 Saprospirales bacterium
GCATATTCAACGCAAATCATATCCTGACCTCGCAAGAGGTCCAACCTTTGTAGCATATTCAACGTAAATCATATCCGGACCTCGCAAGAGGTCCAACCTTTGTAGCATATTCAACGCAAATCATATCCGGACCTCGCAAGAGGTCCAACTTCTACCATGAGCCCCCTCCAAAAACGCTGCGGTAACTAACTAAAATTTGGGGTCACTCATGTTTGCTTTTTCGGTAAACATGCTCTTAGAACAGCCATTTAACCTGTGATGATGAAGATCATCTATACTTATTGTCAAAATTACGCTTACTTATTCTAAACTCTTTTTTTCTTTGCAGCGAATTGATTTCTCCTGGTTTCTTTTTTGAATTCAGGATGTTTTGGAAGTATCTGATTATTTCACCAAATCTTACTTTTCTCTGTATGAAGTTTTATCAACAAAAATTCTTACTTACGTTGTCCTTCGTCTTGCTTTGGGGAGCTGCATTGCTGGCTCAGCGCGAGTTGAAGGGGCGCGTAACGGATGTCGAAAATGGTGAGGGGCTGGTAGGCGCCAGTATCATCGTGGACGGCACTTCCATCGGCACCTCTACGGATTACGATGGTAACTATACCCTTCGTGTTCCGGCCAATGCTGCTGCCGTCAGGGTGGCTTATACCGGCTATCAGTCTCAAACCATCAACCTGGGCGCATCCAATGTGCTGGACATTCAGTTGGCGCCGGCAGGCGCATTGGAAGAGGTTGTAGTAATTGGTTATGGTACCGTCAAACGTGAAGATCTCACCGGATCTGTTCAGGCGGTAGGTACCCGAGATTTCAACAAAGGCGCCATTACCGGCCCTCAGGAACTCCTGATGGGTAAAATTGCCGGGGTGCAGGTAACTACAGGCGCCGATCCTGGCGGTGGAGCTACCATTCGTATTCGTGGAGGTTCTTCCCTGAGTGCTACCAATGACCCACTGATCGTGATCGACGGGGTTCCGGTGGCAAATGATGAAGTTTCTGGAACACGTAACCCGTTGAACCTGATTAACCCGAACGATGTGGAAACCATGACCGTGCTTAAGGATGCCTCTGCTACGGCTATCTACGGTTCACGAGCTTCTAACGGGGTAATCCTCATTACCACCAAAAAAGGCAGTGCTGCTAACCGCGAGTTGCGTTTCTCCTACACCGGCAATGTAGCATTCAGCCAGATTGTGCAAAAATCTGATGTACTGAGTGCTGATGAATACCGGGGCCTGATTAACAGCTATTTCGAAGCTGGTCACCCGGCTACTCAACTCCTGGGCGATGCCAATACCGATTGGCAGTCTGAAATCTACCAGACAGGTGTAACCCACGACCACAATCTGGCAGTTACAGGAGCTATCGGTAAATTACCTTTCCGCGCCTCCTGGGGTGCTACTGACCGCACGGGTATTTTGAAAACGGACCGCTTTAAGCGTGTTACCGGTGCACTGAACGTAAATCCCTCTTTCTTAAAGGGTACTTTACAGGTGAATGCAGGTTTGAAACTCCTTTCTGACCGCAACCACTTTGGTAACCGCGATGCCATTGGCGCATCCACTCAGTTTGACCCAACTCAGCCAACCCTGGTGGAAGATCAGACTTACGGCGGTTATTTTGCCTGGTTGAATAATGACGGCAAACCAAACACCCTGGCCACTGCCAACCCACTTGCTTTATTGAATATGCGGGACGATGAATCCCACGTAGGACGATACATTGCCAGTGCAACCGTTGATTACCGCTTCTGGTTCCTGAAAGATCTGCGCGCTAATTTGAACGTGAGCTACGATTACACACATGGTCAGGGTACCATTATGGTACCTCAAAATGCTCCGTTCTCCCAGGGCGATGGCGGGGGCCGCGATGAGTCCTACTTCCAAAAGCGCAAAGACAAACTCCTTGAGTTCTACCTGAACTACGCAAAGAAATTCAACAACATGAATTTTGATGTAATGGGTGGTTACTCCTGGCAGCATTTTTATCGCAACAACAACTCTGAGGCCTTCAACGCCAATCGTACTGCAGTGATTCGCCCGTCTAACGACAATCCACGCGAGTACTATTTGCTCTCTTTGTTCAGCCGTGCCAATTTGTCGTTCAACGACAAGATTTTCCTCACGGGCTCTGTACGTCGCGACGGCACCTCCCGTTTCCCGAACAACAAATGGGGTTTGTTCCCTGCAGCGGCATTGGCTGTTAAGGTGTGGGATCGTGAAAACGCCCTGTTCTCCGGCCTGAAGCTTCGTTTGGGCTTTGGTGTTACGGGTCAGCAGGACATCAGTACAGATTTCTATCCGGCACTGGCGCGTTACACCTATAGTTTCACCAACGCTCAATACCAGTTCGGTGATCAGTTCCTGAACACCCTGCGTCCTTCCGGATATGATGCGAACCTGAAATGGGAGGAAACCACTACTTACAACGCTGCTGTTGACTATGGTTTCTTCGAAAACCGCATCACCGGTTCTGTGGAGGTTTACCTGCGTGAAACCCGCGATCTGATTAACTTCATTCCGGTACCGGCGGGCACCAACCTGACCAACTTTATCAACACCAACGTAGGCGACCTGGAAAACCGCGGTGTGGAATTCTCCATTAACGCATTAGCCTTGAAGCGCCCAAATGCCAACTGGTCAATTGGGTTCAACATAGCTGCTAACCGCAACAAGATTACCCGCCTTACCGCCACCGAAGATCCAAACTATCAGGGTGTGGCAACGGGCGGCATTGCCGGCGGTGTGGGTAACAATATCCAGATTCACAGTGTAGGTCATCCGGCCAACTCATTCTTCGTATATGAGCAGGTGTATGATGCCAATGGCGTGCCGGTTGAAGGTCTGTACGTGGACAGAAACGGCGATGGTATCATCAATCCTGACGATCGCTACCGCTTTGAAAAGCCTGCGCCTAACTATTTGATGGGCTTTAATACAGCACTCTACCTGAAAAAATGGGATTTCTCTTTGGCGGGCCGTTCCAATATTGGGAATTACATGTATAACAACAACCTGTCAAATAATGCCTTTTACAATCAACTTTATGGCAGCACAGGCGTTTTGCGTAATGTCCTTTCCCCAACCAGTGAGCTGGATTTTGTAGTGCCGCAATACTTCAGCGATCACTTCATCCAGGATGCTTCCTTCTTGCGTATTGACCATATTACGGCAGGTTATACCTTCGGTAAAGTGGGTAAAAAAGTTCAAAATCTGCGTTTGTCGGCTACCGTTCAAAACCCGATCCTCGTGACCAAATACGAAGGTCTGGATCCGGAAGTATTCAACGGAATTGACAACAATGTGTATCCGCGTTCACGCACCTACCTGATAGGCTTGAAGGCTGACTTCTAACCATGGATTGCCAGATTCTGATCTAAAAAAGGATTGGAATTTTGCGATTAAAAACAATATAAACAATTAATTTTCAACATCATATGAAAATTTTGTCTTTAAAAACATGGGCACTGCTTGCCGGAATGATGTTCGTTTCCGTGTCGTGCTTCAAAGACCTCGACACTGTTCCACTCGACGAGGATGTGATTACCTCGGCGGCAGTGTACAACGACCCCAAGGCCTACAAGCAGGTATTGGCCAAGCTTTATGCCGGCCTCGCACTAAGTGGTCAGGAAGGCCCAGCCGGTCAGCCGGATATCGCCGGTATCGACGAAGGTTTTTCCACTTATCTGCGCCAGTACTGGAAGGCTCAGGAGCTACCTACAGATGAGGCAGTAATTGCCTGGAATGATGGAACCATTCAGGACTACCATCAGCAGGACTGGGATGCAAACAACGAGTTCGTTACGGCTATGTACAACCGTATTTATTACCAGATCTCGCTTTGTAATGAGTTCCTGCGTGAAACCACTCCGGAAAAAGTTACCAGTCGCCCTGGTGCTACGGAAGCATTGCAGGCCGAGATTACGCGTTTCCGTGCAGAAGCACGCTTTCTGCGCGCTTTGAGCTACTGGCATGCGCTGGATTTGTTCCGCAAACCTCCTTTCGTGACGGAAAACGATGCGGTAGGCAACTTCTTCCCTCCACAAGCTACTCCGGAGCAGCTGTTTAACTACATTGAGAGCGAATTGAAAGCCATTGATGGCGATTTGGCTGCACCACGTACCAATGAATATGGCCGTGCCGACAAGGCTGCTGCCTGGATGGTTTTGGCTAAATTGTACCTGAACGCCAAGCAATACACCGGTCGTGAACTGTACTCTGAATGTGCCGCTGAATGCCAAAAAGTGATTGGCGCAGGCTACACCCTCGATCCGGATTATGGTCACTTGTTCCTGGCCGACAATCATACGGCGGAAGGCGTTATTTTCCCGGTATTGTTTGATGGTATTCGCTCCCGTACCTGGGGTGGTATGACCTTTGTGGCACACGCTGCCGTTGGTGGCGGTATGAGCGCAGCAGAATTTGGACTGGACGGCGGTTGGGGCGGTACCCGTACCACCAGCGCATTTGTAGGCAAATTCCCTGCTGTTGGCGGTGGCAGTGTGATTGTGGCGCCAAATGACGGCAATACGACTTATCCGGTGATCTATGTTCCTGGCGGATACCAGGGCTGGAACCCGGCTACAGCACAGCAACTGGCTTCTGCCGCTGGTGATAACACCTACGAAGGATATATTTTCTTCCCGGATGATCAGAAGGAATTCAAGCTAACCCTTGGACCAGACTGGAGTAATAACCTGGGCGATGATGGCGCCAATGGAACCCTGGAACCTAACGGTGCCAACCTCACGATTCCAGAAGGAGGATTCTATAAAATCAACGTAGACCTGACGGCGCTCACCTACACCCTTCAGAAAACCAATTGGGGGCTTATCGGCGATGCTACGCCAGGCGGCTGGGGTTCAGATCAGGACATGACTTATGATGCAACGGAAAAAGCATGGACCATAACCGTTGGTCTTACCGCCGGTTTTGTGAAGTTCCGTGCCAACGATGATTGGGGATTGAACTATGGCGACAACGGCTCAGATGCTTTGCTGGAGCAAGGTGGGGCCAATATCAATATCCCAAGCAATGGAACTTATGTCATCAAATTGTACCTGGATAAACCAGACTACACTTATTCTATTGATCGACCATCCTTTGACTCTCGTGCATTGTTTTACACCACGGGGCAGAATCTTGAAATTCAGGATATCTCCCAGTTTACAGATGGATACGCCATCACCAAGTTCAAAAATGTGACTTCTGACGGAGTTCCGGGATCTAACCCTACCTGGGTGGACATTGACTTCCCTATGTTCCGTATCGAGGATGCTTATTTGATGTATGCAGAAGCAGTACTTCGCGGAGGCACGGGTGATTTGGGTCAGGCGTTAAATCTGGTGAATGCCGTTCGGGAGCGTGCTTATGGTGGCAGTTCCGGGAATATCACAAATGACGAATTGACTCTGGATTTTATTCTGGATGAACGTGCACGTGAATTCTACTGGGAATGCCATCGTCGGACCGATTTGATTCGTTTCGACCGTTTCAGCGAGTCTACTTATGTATGGCCTTGGAAAGGAGGTGTTCCGGCAGGCGTATCTACTTCCAAACACCTTAACATTTTCCCGATCCCGGCATCTGACCGTGGTGCAAACCCGAACCTTCAACAAAACGACGGTTACTAAACTACAATTTAACAATGAAAAAAATACTCTCTCTTTCACTCGGAATTGCCTTGCTGCTGAGTGCATGCACCGAGAAGGATAAGGAACCCATCCTGGCGGCAGGTAACCCGCCAACGATCACCACCCCAGGTGCAAATGCATCTTTTACATTATCTGAAAGTACCAAGGATGAGGTGATGAACCTGTTCGAATGGACTCCTGCAGAATTTGGCTATCAGGCCGGAGTAACCTATACCCTCGAATTGGATAAAGCAGGTAATAATTTTGCTGATCCAATTACGGTTGGTGTTGTAAACGCCTTGCAACTGACAACCATCACTCAGGAAAAAATCAATACCATTCTGGTTGCCGGCAAGGATTTGCCAGGTGGTGAATTTTCCAATATTGAGTTCCGGGTGGTGGCACGTATTGGTAGTGCAGAAGATCTGCCTGTTCTGACCTCCCCGGTTGTTACAGTTCAAATTCGTCCGTATGCCATTATTGTGAATTATCCTTTCCTTCATGTGCCTGGAAGTTACCAGGGATGGAATCCTGCAGATTCAACAACGGTGGTGTTTTCACCACGCAGCGATGAGAAGTATGAGGGTTACCTCTATTTTTCAGATGGTGGCGCCAAGTATAAATTCACAAAGGGTCCAACCTGGGCCAACAACTGGGGTGATAACGACAATAATGGATCCCTGGAACCAGGCGGCGCCGACATCCCGTTGGCTTCAGGAGCTGGTGTTTACCGCATAAATGCTGATCTAAATGCATTAACCCAGTCTGCCGTCAAAACGGATTGGGGCGTGATTGGTTCTGCTACCCCGAACGGTTGGGACAGCGATCAGGATATGACTTATGATCCAGCTACCCGCAAATGGTCGGTAACCCTAAATCTGGTTGCAGGTGAGATCAAGTTCCGGGCAAATA
This sequence comes from Saprospirales bacterium, assembly GCA_003448025.1. GTDB lineage: Bacteria > Bacteroidota > Bacteroidia > Chitinophagales > Saprospiraceae > M3007. Next base: position 7,007 of record DLXL01000261.1, read on the forward strand.
ATGCCTGGGATATCAATCTGGGCGATAACGATGCGAACAAAAAAATGGAGTATGGTGGCGCTAATATCGCCATAGCCGAAGCAGGCAACTACACCATTGAATTGAATTTAAGTGTTCCGATTTACACGTATAAAGTGACCAAGAACTAAGCTTAGGTCGCTATAAGATGCCAATCGCCATCCCGGATCCGGAGATGGCGATTGGTGTTTTATACCCAACCTTATTTCAACAAGGCATTTCCTATGGCACAATCCAGGCATCTTCGATGATCGCAATAACGGGTTTTCAAATGAATGAGCGCTTGAGTCTGGAAGGCATTCGAGCAGGTGCAGCCCATTGTCTTCCATATTTTTACCATGCTGTTTGTTTCAGGAGGGAGGGACTCCAGCAGCATGAATGCCTGATCCTGAGGGCGGTCAATTCCTTTGTGTTGACCATAGAAAAACAGGAATGGTGCTACTGCATTAATGAGCAATAAATCAATAAATTCCTTACTAAGACTTTTTTCCTGTTGGATGGATGGGGTATCGAATTGAAAATGATCTGCCCAATAGTTGGCAGGCGTAACTTTGAACAACGCTTTCATTTCTGATGGCGAATTGCATTCAAGTAAAGTGGCCAACAAGTGATCCGTTTGTTGAATCAAAGCAGAAAATTGAGCCAGTCGGATAGTAGGAAAGGAGGAAGGACGAAGTCGAAAAAACTTCCATTGTTCTTTTCGAAGTGGATTTAACTGGTACTTATGCGAGAGATGATGGTATTCCCGGATCAACAATTGAGGATAAGGGTCCAGAAAGGGTGCATCTAAAAAACCTGCCTGACCAAAAATCAGGGCTTCCAGTTGATGAGGCTGCTGTCGGTGCCGCGCTAAAAGTTTGATAGGAAGGGTTCTGGCAAGCATCTCAAAAGGATCCATATTAATCTTGAGTCCGAAATTCCGGGCAATGGTTTGATAAAGGACTTCTTCCCAGTGATGGCCGGTATGGTCTAAAAGATGTTGAACCGTTTTTGTTTTTTCTTCCATTCGTTCAATCAAAACCCTGTCCAGCCATTGATTTTTAATGATCTCTGGGGCATCTGCAAAAGAGGATTGACAAGGGATCCAGGTTTGTGCTGACTCCAACTGAACATACCTGTGTAATAGGGGCTCCGGAATTCGGTGTTCCAATTCCAGGCAAGGTATTCTGCTTCCATCCGGACGAAACACCGGCAGGTCTTCCTTTAAGACCACATGTAGGATTACGGAATCATACGCCGGGTCTTTATCATGCTGATGCCCCAGCCATTCCGAAGCATAAAGGTGCATTTCAACGTTTCCTGCCCATAAGGTCCCGTCAATACTAAGTCGTGCATTGAAGAAATCTGGGCCCGAATGTGTGTTGTATTCACCGGGATGAAGAATTTGAACAGATTGGTGGAGAGTGGTTTGCAGGTCCAGCATATCAAAACGCCGGGTACGCCACAGGTAGTGAAGGAAAGATTCACGCATGGTTTTCAAATGGGTTAAAAGGTTTTAAAACATTGCTATCAGGGGCTCTATACAAATATACAAAATTTTGAAATAAAACAAGAGGTTGAAAGGAGTATTCGTTTCCTGTTAATGAGTGGATTTACCTTGAATCACCATCATTTCTTTACCTTTGTGTTGTTATGAGTCTTCCTACCGCCATTTTTCCCAACGAAACCTATATCGATGGACTTCGTGCTGCCGAAGCATCGGTAGTAGAATCCCTGTATAATGAGTTCAGGATTTCCATCGCAAAAGATGTGGAAGGCGCAGGGGGAAGCTATGCAGACGGGGCTGTCTTTTTCCGGGTAGCAGTGATTCAAACAGCTACGTTGATTCACAATGATCAATTTCCTTCGAATATTCCTGTTGAAGCATTTTTACGTTGCCTGGCTATACGGCAATTTCAGGATTGGAGAGAAGAAAAAAATCAGGAGCCAGTTAGCATGCCGGTTCTTTCAGAGGAAGACAGGTTGTTATGGGCAAAGTTGCCTGAAATTCCGGAATTGAGGTCTTTCAGAGGCATGATGAAGGCCAAACGTGAATTTTACAGACTTGAAACAGAAGACCAGCGTCAGGTACTGTCCATGGCCAATCATATAGCACTTGGAGAACAACTTGCGATAACAGAAAAGGAGAATCCAGCATTGGCGAGGTATAAAAAATCAATTGGTTCAGAAACTGATGATTCTGATTCTTTACTGGCTACCCATATTATCAAAGCGCTCACAGATCGACACTTTCACCAGGTTTGGTCAGCTTGCGATGCCATTGAGCAAAGGCTAAAATCGGCTCAGGTTCCTGATAATAAGGAAAACAAAACCATCAGGTATGCTTTTCTAACTTTATTGTTGCTTACTCTGGGATATACGATAGCAACTTGGTTTTTTAGAGACCGATCGCCAGCTGAAGTTTATGAGCAGAACTTTCAGCCGCCGAAGGGAATTTTGTCAGATATGGAACAACGATATGCTAAAGACAGTGTAGCGTTAGAAAGACCTGAAATTTGTGCCATAGCATTTGCTGAGGCAGATGCTTCCTACCAAAAAAAGGATTGGCGCGCTGCAGCGTCAGTTTTGGCGGGTATGATGGAAGATGAATATCAGCCATGCCAGTCGGACGCTCTGTTTTATTTAGCTATTGTAGCCTTACAATTGGAGCGCCCTGAGCTAACCCTTGAGTGTATTTCAAAAATAGAGGATCTTGAAAGGTTTGGGGAGGATATCTATTGGTACATGGCTTTGGCATATGTCAAAAAAGCTGCCATTGATCCATCGGAAAAAGAAATGGCACAACGAGCGTTGGAAAGAGCTTTATCCAATACTGAAATCCCAGAACGTAGGATGCAAGCCGAAAAGATGCTGGAGGAATTGGCTGAAAAATGAACTTGATATCAAAATACTTTCCAAACTTATCAGACCAACAACGGGCTCAGTTTGAACAACTGACGCCCTTGTATCAGGAGTGGAACGATAAGATTAATGTGATCTCCCGTCAGGATATAGAAAACCTGATGGAGCGGCATGTCCTGCATTCGCTGGCTATAGCCAAAGTAATTACCTTTCAACCAGGAGCAAAATTGCTGGATTTAGGAACTGGAGGTGGTTTTCCTGGAATTCCATTGGCTATCCTGTTCCCTGAAGTCGAATTTGTCCTCGTGGATGGTACCGGTAAGAAGATTCGCGTAGTACAAGAGGTTGCTCAGGCGTTGGGTCTCGGTAACGTTACGGCCATCCATGCACGTGCGGAAGAGCTCAAGATGAACGGTCAATTTGATTTTGTCCTCTCCAGAGGAGTTACTACGCTCGATAAGCTTTTGATCTGGACTCATAAGTTCCTGAAGAAAAAACATTTGCATGTACTTCCGAATGGTTTGCTGGCTTTAAAGGGCGGAGATATACATCGTGAAGTGTTGGAACTCCCAGGAAAAGGAAAGGAGTACAGCGAAGTATTCCCTATCCGGGATTTTTTCAGAGAAGCATTTTTTGACGAAAAGGCGGTGGTCTA
>DLXL01000261.1:10701-17333 GCA_003448025.1 Saprospirales bacterium
AAATGCCGGGGCAGCCAAAATGCTACCCCGACACTCCGCGTGTATGTTTTTGTTTTTTTAGATCATGATGGGGATTTTCCAGCCAGGCTCCAAACTGTTCTTTTCCCGCCTTTTTCACCTTTTTTAAGGCCCGTAGTCCTGGCTATGCTTCCTCAAAACGCAAAAGCTGAAGAAAAAAGCCCAGGTTTTTGCCTCCGGCAGTACATCCCTGACATGCTTTAAAGTTTAGTTTATTTACCATCATTTCCTTGCTCAATACCGGTCATATTGGTGCAAATCATATCGTTCAATTATCCCAATCAGCTTTCCGGCATAATTTGGATCGGTTGCATAACCAACAGATTTTAACCCTCTTGCCCAGGAACGATAATCCCTGCCATATTTTTTCAATTTTGCATATCGGCCTGAGGCCAACAATTCGCTGTGGGCTCTCCAGCTGTCTTTTGCTGAAGCGAATTTTTTGAAAAAGTCTTTATGAGTATCATCCGTAAAATTGGAGCAGTGTCCTCTTTTACAATCTCTTGAAAAACATTTCATGCCAAAATGATTGTTATTGGACACTGCCAATGAACTGGTTCCGGCTCTGCTTTCAATCAGCCCCTGGGCTAGGCTGATACTTGCAGGAATACCATACTTTTTCATCTCCTGCACAGCGATCTGGTGGAACTTTTCAATATAATCCAGTGATTGTTGTTTGAAAAGTTGCTGGGAAGAAACCGGAGCGGCATCATTCCTGGGTTTTGCATTTGACATAGCACCAGATTTTGCTGACGGTTTAGAAGCCGGCTTCGCTTTTTTGGTTTTTTTGGGTCTCGCATACTCTTCAGCTATCTCCAAATTGGTTTCGTTAGAAACCGCAATGGCTCTGGAATTAACCCTGGATAATAACCCTGACTCGCCATCGGTTCCAAAGACAAATATGCCAGCACCGGCTATGACTGCCACTTTGATGATGGATTTGGGTTTAAACAATCCAAACGACCATTTATTGGTTTGAAACCTCAGGGCTACCCAACTTCTACGCAGTCGTTGCCACATCAGCTGCATCAGCTTCGGCAATGGCATGTTTTCCGGCGACTCCCATACATATGTACTTGGCATACTGGCCGAACGCTTCGACCTGGGCTGGGTACTGGTACTTCCTGGCTGCTTATTGCTGTTTTCGGATTCAAAGTACCATTTGTTCTTTCCCATGACGGTGTCTGTTTGATGGTGAAATATTACCTTTATTGAGAGGCCTGTTTTGCTCGCCTCTGAATGTTTCGGCGAGCAAAAATACACACAATTTGTTTTAAACAAACATTTTTACAGAAAAATAAAACAAATAATTTTAAGTACCGAATTAAAACCATTTAATCAATTGAATATCAATTATATATACATGTATCTGTTCCAGACAAACTGGATTCCCTGGTTTAATTGTTTAAAACAACGGGATTGCTCTTTCCAAATCAACGGTATATGACAAACACGGTAGCCTTCCGGTCTCTGCCCACCACCAGTTTACATTCCAGTAAAAATGTCACCCCAACCCAAAACACTCAAACACCAAAACACTCAAACACCAAAACACTCAAACACCCATCCAACCCTTTTTCAATCTTTTGCATCATGTAAGCAGCGTTAGAGATAACTTGTGCGTTCTAAACACAGGAACGTCTCCGGCGAGCATTGCTCAACTTCCAACGAGAATCAACACCATGGAATTAACCCTTAATCTGGATCGCGCTGAACAACAATTGGTGCAGGCCCTGCTGAGCGGAGAGCGCTGGGCCCAGAAGCAAGTGTATGAAATGTATTATAGCCCAATGATGGGTATTTGCATGCGATATGCCGGTACAAGGGATGAGGCAACGGATCTTTTGCATGAATCCTTTATCAAAGCATTCAGTAAAATATCGCTTTATCATCCGGGTACTTCCTTTCAGAAATGGTTAAAAACAATCGTAGTCAATACTTGTATTGATTATTATCGCAAAAACAACCGTCGGAGAACAGAAGATCTGGACTCCATGGAAGTTAATCAGATGACTGCCCAGTCTGATCCTGATGTACTCAGCCGTATATCAGAAGCGGAGATTTTGGAAGCTGTACAGCAGCTTTCACCTGCTTACCGGGCTGTATTTAACCTTTTCGTGGTAGAAGGTTACAATCATAAAGAAATCGGTGAAGCACTTGATATTACGGAAAGTACCTCCAGAAGCAATCTACTGAAAGCCCGTTTGAAGCTCCAGGAATATTTTGCTACACGAAATATGTCCTTTTAAAAAAGCCAGATTAAAACAGAATCAGCCCATTCTTCTGTCAAACATGGAAATTAAGCAATTCGACGCAAAATTTAAGTCGGCATTGGAAAACATTCAAATGCCTTTCGATTCTGCCTCCTGGGATGCACTTGAAAGTCGTTTAGATGGCATTCCTGCTCCGGATGCTATTGATCAGCACTTGCGCCCAACATTGGAGCGCCTCGAAACTGTTTATGATCCAGGCTCCTGGTCTTCTTTGTCTGCCAAAATGGATGGCATTGCCCGCTCAAGGAGGGTTAAATGGACCAAAGCAGCAGAAGCCGCCCTGATTTTGTTGTTATTACTCAATATTAAAAGCCTTTTTCAGGCAGTTGAAATTGCTCCAGCTCCCCCGGTTACACCAAAAGCATCTACCACAGAACCAATAGCCCATCATTCCAGATCTAAAGGTCTTCAAAAGCAAGAAACCTCTGTTCCTTCCAACGCTTCTGTCACTGATCTGAGTTTGGCCGGTCAGGTGTTAAACATAGTACAATCTATAGCCCAGGCTATTTCTGGTGATGGAAATGCTGCATATTTAGCTCAAACTGATAAAAATTCTGTTGAAGAAGCTACTACGCAGCCCAACCAGTTGAATACTTCCTTGATCGCCCATGGTTCTACTCCTGTTTTATACGGAAGTATGCACCACCTGGCGATTCCTGGTCAGGTTGCAACAAACCTTGCCCTTCCAAAAACGGGTAATAGTAGCACGAGTCCGTTTTATGCCGGGTTTTCCGCAGGTTACGATTTGAATTATCTGATCCAGGAAGAGTACCGTGATCAGACCTCTGGATATAATGGCGCTCTGGTAGTTGGATACCGGAAAGGCAAATGGGGTGTTGAAACCGGAGTCCAGTACGCCAGCAAGACCTATCAACCCCTACGTGACAACATTGAATACCTCAACCATCCTTTTCATGGAATTGGGTATTATTACAATACTGGTGTAGATGCTGATGTTGTTACCATTCCAGTAAAAGTGACCCGCAGGGTGTTCAAAGCCGGTAAGACTTCCGGCCACGTGGTTGCAGGAGTATCAGGTCATTTTGCCGCCAACAAGCAGTATCAATATAACTCCTACCTATTACCTCCGGTACAACCAGTTGGTCCGAATAATATTCCGCTTCAAGCAGTTCCTGCTCCTCCAGCAAAAGGCATCCTGGAGAATGGAGGCATGACGCACAATGCCTTCGCTACAACTGATATCGGTATTCGTGTGGAGCGCTCCGTAGGCAATAGATACAGTGCTTTTATTGAACCGATCTACCGCCATTCTTTGGGAGGCGGTTTAGGTCCGGTTGCTTCCAGGCTGAACACTGTTTCCATTCAAGCTGGGGTTCTTGCCACTTTGTAATTCAAGCACTAATTTTTAGCCTTCATATACTAGGCTCCAAAATTTTGGTCAATTCGCCTACCTTTGCCAACCTTTTGGCGGAAGATGACCATGATACCACTTTTTTCTAACCGATATCGAACTGCTTGGATGGGTGTAATCACCCTGATTGGGTGTTTATGTCTGTGGCAATGCAGTGGGAAAACCTCAGAAAAAAAAGAAGACAAAATCCTGGCTAAAGTTTACGACCGAAACCTGTATTTGTCTGAATTAGAAGGAATTGTACCTGAACAAACCTCAGCTGCTGATAGTATTTTGCTTGTATCAGCCTATGTGCATCGTTGGATCCGGGAACAATTGATGATGTACGAAGCTGAGCGTAATATTCCCAAAGATTTGGACATTGATAAGTTGGTGCGCAATTACCGGGCAAGCCTTGTCCGGTACAATTTTGAAGAAAAGCTCATTGCAGAAAAACTGGATAGTACCGTTTCCAATGATGAGTTATTGGCCTATTATGAAAGTAATAAAGACCAGTTCCAATTGGAAAGCACCATTTTAAAATGTTTGATTTTAAAGATTCCAACGGAAGCGCCACAAAACGAAATCAATAAACTTTGGTATAGCCGCAACCCTTCCGATGAGATTCGGCTCAATGCATATGCCAAACAATGGGCATCCCTGGCATTGCTGGACAAGAATAAGTGGTACACCTTGCAGGAGTTAGCGGCCCTGCTCCCTAAAGGAACCCTTACCACAGATAATGTAAGCTCCAGAAAAGACGGTACCGTTTCTGATGGAGATTCAAGATATTATTATCGTGTAATGGAAGTGGTTCAGGGAAAAACAACGGCACCTTTTGATTATGCCCGCGAACAGGCGCTGAAGATCATTCAGCATCGCAGGAAGCATGAGCTGCTGGAAAACTGGAAACAAGAACTCTACCAGAAAGAATTGAGGCGGGAGAATATCAAGATTTTGCAATAAAGCATCCTTCAAATGAACTTAAAACTTGGATTTATACCCTTTTTGCTTTTGCCTTTGAGCTTGTTGGCTCAAAATGATAAGGCGATTATTGACCGGGTTGTGGCTACCGTAGGTGGCGAAATTATTCTCCTTAGCGAAGTGCAGGAGCAATACAGTTTTGCCAAAAAAGATCAGCCGGATCTTCCTCCGGATTATCAATGCATGGTTTTACAAAACCTGATTGTGCAAAAATTACTGGTCAATCAGGCTAAACTCGACTCCATTGAGGTGAAAGATGAGGAAGTTGAAATCCAGATTGATTCACGTATCGATCGCCTTCGTGCATATTTCAATCAGGATGATAAAGCCATTGAAGAATTTTACGGCCAAAGCGTAGACGAAATGAAAGCTATGTTGAGTACGGATATGCGCAACCAGCTTCTGGCTGAACGGATGCAAAGTAAAGTGACTGAAAAGGCTACCATTACCCCACTTGAGGTTCAACGATTTTTTAGCAACATACCTAAGGATTCCCTTCCCTACTTCAACTCTGAAGTAGAGATCCGGGAAATTGTATATAAACCAAAAGTGAGCCCGGAAGAACGCCAAAAAGCATTGACACGTTTGGAGGATATCCGCAAACGGATTTTGGAAAAAGGTGAAGACTTTGCTGAACTGGCAAAAAAATTCAGTGATGACCTGGGAAGTGGTGCACAAGGCGGTGATTTAGGGTTTCAAAAGCGCGGCACGTTTGTGACCGAATTTGAAGCAATGGCCTATAAACTGGATGCCAATCAGATCAGTCCGGTAATTGAAACAGAGTTCGGCTTCCATATCATACAACTGTTGGAAAGACGAGGCAACCTCATCCATTGCCGGCACATCCTGCTCAAACCGGAAATCACAGATACAGATCTGGAAAATGCTAAAAACAGTCTGGATTCCCTGAGACAGCAAATTATAGATGGGAAAATGACCTTCACCGAAGCAGTAAAACGCTTTGGCGACAAAAATCAGCAGAGTTACAACAACGACGGCCGGGTAGCCAATCCGCGGTCAGGGAATACTTTTTTTGAAATTTCTGATCTCGAAACCAGCGTATTCTTTGCTATTGACGGTTTGAATGAAGGGGATATTGCTCACTCAATCCAGCTCAAAGGCCAGGATGGCAGCGATCTGTTTCGACTGGTGCAATTGGTAAGCCGATCCAAACCCCATAAGGCAGATCTGAAATTGGATTACGGAAAAATCCAGTCTGCCGCGCTTGAACAAAAGAAAGGTGATTACACGGAAAAGTGGGTGCTTGAAAAACTCAACACAACCTATCTGGGTATTGGCGACCTTTTTCAGGGATGTCCCAACCTGCAGGAAATGATTGGTATTTCCGCAGCCCGTAAACCTTGACATCGAAAGCCTTTCCCCCTTTAACCTTAAGGATTTCAGCACTTTCTATCAGTGCCCAATACACTTTGAACATGAATTTTTTGTCCAATATAAGCCCCTTCACGGTCCATACGTGCCAACACGCACTTAAAGCTGCCTTCTTTGCAGCCGGCATAATGCTGGCAGCAGAAACTGTACACGCGCAGCAACCGGACTCCCTTTTGCCCACACTTGATTACACCCAGCAAAAGGATTATGAAATTGGTGGTGTCCGGGTAACAGGCATTCAATATGCAGACGCGAATACCCTTATTTCCCTGTCTGGTTTAAGGGTTGGTAAAAAAGTGCGCGTTCCCGGGACCGACTTTGCCAATGCCGTGCGCACGCTTTGGGGACTTAAATTGTTTACAGATGTCAAAATCATTCAAGAACGCACGGTTGGTGACAAGATTTTCCTGGAAATTGCGGTTAAGGAATTGCCACGCTACACTAAACACTCCTTTGTTGGGGTAAAAAAGAGCAAACACGATGATTTGAATGAGATCATCAACAAGTTCCTGCAAAAAGGCGCCATTCTCACCGATAATGTGCGGGCACCCTTGATCAGTGAAATAGAAGAATCCTACATAGAAAGGGGATACATGAATGCCCGTGTCAAAATA
>DLXL01000261.1:17480-19392 GCA_003448025.1 Saprospirales bacterium
TGTCTTTCCCGGATGAAAAGGCTACGAATGCTACCCGCCTCGAATTTGTGATAATCCCGGGTAAAAAAATCAAAATTAAAAACGTTACTTTTTCAGGGAATAACAACGTAAAGCCCAGGGTTTTGCGCAAAAAAATGAAGGAAACACACAGAAAACTCAGGATTTTCAAAAAATCCAAACTGGTGCGTGAACTTTATGAAGAAGATAAGCGGAAAATAGAATCCTATTATAATACGCTGGGCTTCCGGGATGCAAGGGTGGCCAGTGACAGTATCTGGCGCAATAAAAAAGGAGAACTCCTCATCCATTTAAACATTGAAGAAGGGAACCGATACTACTTCCGCAAAATTCAATGGAAGGGCAATACCCTGTATGAAACGAAATACCTGGATCAGGTTCTGGGAATCAAAAAAGGCGACGTATTCAACCAGGAATTATTGAATACCCGTTTGTCATTCAGCCAGGATGGCCGGGATATTTCCTCTTTGTATCTGGACAATGGTTACCTGTTTTTCCGCGTAGATCCGGTAGAGACAGCCATTGATAATGATTCAATCGATTTGGAATTGCGCATCTATGAAGGCCCACAGGCCACTATTGATCGCGTCATTATCAAAGGAAACGACCGTACACACGAACACATCATTCGTCGGGAATTATTTACTCGGCCGGGCGACAAGTTTAGTCGCGCTGATATTATTCGTTCTCAACGGGAAATTGTAAACCTTGGATATTTCAATCCCGAAGCGTTCGGTATCAATACTCCTGTAAACCCGGAGCGCGGCACCGTGGATATTGAGTATACCTTGGAAGAAAAGCCCTCAGATCAGCTGGAACTTTCTGCCGGCTACCAACCGGCCACAGCCTTCAGCAGGGGCGGGGTAATTGGAACACTTGGGGTAACATTCAATAACTTCTCCATTCGGAACATCAAAAACCGGGAGGCCTGGAATCCACTTCCGCAGGGCGACGGACAGCGTTTCAGCTTGCGCGGTCAAACAGCCGGGGAACGTTTCCAGTCTTATAATATATCCTTCACCGAGCCGTGGCTGGGTGGGAAAAAGCCCAACTCCCTTACCGTTGCAGGTTTCTACAATCGTTTTGCTCAAGTATTTTCCGGATCCGACAGTTATCAAAAACTGGAAATTATGCAGGGAACGGTGGGCTTTGGTACCCGTTTGAAATGGCCCGACGATAACTTCATATTCCGCGCTGATGCCGACATTCAATCCCTGAAACTGACCAATGCTCTTTCTTTTGCCTTCCGGGACGATCAAAACAGGGTTATTTCTGATGGTATAGTACACAACTACAGCTTGGGTTTAACCCTGGCGCGCAACAGTATCAACGACCCGATTTTCCCTAAACAAGGCTCTTTGCTTTCTGTAAAATTAAATGCTACTCCCCCGTATTCCTGGTTTAGAAGTCGGGAGTTCTATGAAACAGCAAGTGTAAACGAATTGTATAACTACGCAGAGTACCTTAAATGGCGTGTGGATGCTGAATGGTACACAACGCTGATTGGTAAACTGGTACTCAAAACACAGGCTAAAATTGGTATTCTGAACCGTTGGAGCGATAAAACCAGCTTAAGCCCGTTTGAGCGTTTTGAACTGGGTGGCGATGGTTTGAACAACCAGAACTTTGGTTTGAATGCCCGGGATATTATTTCGTTGCGTGGCTATAATACTTCCGACATCATGGCCCGATTCCCCGGTGGTGCAGGTGTATTCAATAAATACACGGTCGAATTGCGTTATCCTATTTCGCTCAATCCACAAAGCACCATTTTCGTAACGGCATTTGCACAGGGCGGAAACGCATGGGCCAATGCATCAGATTTCAATCCGTTTGATATCAAACGATCTGTAGGTATGGGCTTGCGGGTATTCCTGCCCATGTTTGGTACACT
>DLXL01000232.1:0-789 GCA_003448025.1 Saprospirales bacterium
TCTTCCACCTTTTTTCCGAACACACGAGCAATTTTCATAGCCAGAACCGCTGAGGGGGCATATTTCTCTAATTCAATGGCATTGATGGTTTGACGCGTTACCTGAACCCGGTCGGCAAGTTCTGCCTGAGAGATATTCAAAATGGCGCGTTGAACCCTGATGTTGTTTTTCATAGCTTAATTATTTGAAAATGAGGGCTTTATACGCAAAATGAAATAAAAGCGCGCCACGAATATCAATAGAGGGGTGAACATGTTGTACACCATTACATTCAAACAGGGGAACCCATGGGTGAACACAATGAAAACGATCAATAAGACACTGTTAATCAAAACAGCCCATTGCAGAGAATCCAATCGTACCCGCTGAATCCACTCATCCTCTACTTTTTCTTTCGAAAATGCCAATAATATCAAACCGCTAAGTAAGGTGATGGAGATTAGTTCATCCAGCAAAGCCAGGGTAATTGGCTTGTTGGAAGGCCCAAAAATGCTTTGGTCAATCCAAAGGAATCGTTCCATCCCATTCGGAAGCGTAACCTGGAGGTAGTCGTCCATGCTCACTTCCATCAACATACAATACAGGCCGGCTGCGAATGCGGGTATGGTCAGAATCCAGCCAAGCATTTTCCAGTGGTGGGCAATCATCAGGTGGTTGTTCATAGTCTTACTTTTTTTAGGTGACAAAAATAATGGTCCAAAAGTAAAGCATAAACTTCATAATGTAAAATATATTTTACACTTTATAAAAAATATTTTACTTAGTGCCTTAGTGCCTTAGTGAATAACT
>DLXL01000232.1:1019-2875 GCA_003448025.1 Saprospirales bacterium
CTTAGTGCCTTAGTGCCTTAGTGCCTTAGTGTATCACCCTTGTGCCTTGGAAACTGGAAGGTCAATCCGTTTCGCCAGGCGATAAACTCTTTGGGAGCCTCATCTGGTAGATTTTGGTCTACACTGTAATCAAACTCCACGGTAAAGGAAAGGTGCTTGCTCAGGTCAACTTTCAGTACCCACTCTGAACTCAGGCGATAATTACGGATGTTCCCTATTACAGGTTGCCAGTAAGTGGTTTGTATCAATGCTGCATGTTTTCCTGCCCGGAATGTGCTGGAAAGGTAGTTGCTGGAGCGATGCCAACTATTGGATGGAGCATCACCGGAAAAAAAATTCTCTTCCCACAGCCAGGCGGCGCCCAGGTAAATGCGTTGCCTGCCGTTTTTGGATTTTAGGGCTCGCCAGCGCAAGCCTGTTCCAACGAGATGCCGTTGTTGTAATAATTGTACCGGACTATTTTGGATCTGTGAAAAAGCTTCCCAGGACCAGGTTGGACTAAGCTTGTAATTGTAACGCAGATGTGCAAATGCCTGTCGGGCAATGTCGTTGCCGCCTGCACGAAGGAAGCCAGCATTGAGCAGCAGAAGTACAAGATGCGGGTCGTTTTTATATTGTACTTTCACCTGCGATTGCAGTTGAAAACTCTGCTCACGCACCTTAACGAACGAGGTACTGCCGCGCACATGTCCGTACCATTGCACGGTATCCGAGGTGCCGGTGATGCGTTGCTCTTCAATGTTGACCACCTGGGCTTTAATTGCAGTGGTTGCTGCAAAAGCCATGCATAACCAATAACAAAACAAGCGTTTCATACAGGCTCTAAGGTTAGAAGGATAGTGTTGCTCAGGATTTAGGCTTTTTTATCCAGCGTTTTTCCCGCCAGGAGGCTCGTGCGGTTTTGTCCTGAAAGGTCCAGGCTACCAGACGACTGCTTTTATTGCCCTGTCCCATCGGGATGGTTTGTACCATATTAGCTTTCACGCTTCTGAGCGCCTCGTAAATTGCTTTAAGGTGGGTTTGTTTGGCAACCAGACTGGAGAACCAAAGCACCTGATCCCGGAAGGATTCGCTTTGTGCCACCATTCGGCGCACAAACCATTCCTCCCCGCCCTCACACCAAAGTTCACGTGCCTGCCCGCCAAAATTTAACACAGACTTGCGAACTTTCTGTTGTTTCAAGTTGGATTGCTTGCGCAGGGACTCTGCTTCTGCTTCTTTAGGTGTTGCATGAAAGGGCGGGTTGCACACCACCAGATCCACCATTTCGCCCGGCAGAAGTATTCCCTGAAAAACATGGGCCGGATTGGCTTGCCATCGACACTCGATGGTGCCGGCCAACACAGGATTTGCTTGCACGATTTTATTGGCAGACTCAATGGCTACGGGATCTATATCCGAACCAATAAACGTCCAGCCATATTCCCGATGGCCAATAATGGGATAAATGGCATTGGCGCCCACCCCTATATCAAGCGCCCGGATAGCGGGGCCTGTCGGGATTTTACCTTTGTTACTTTGAGCCAGTACATCGGCCATATAATGGATGTAATCTGCCCGACCCGGAATGGGCGGACATAAATAACCTTCCGGAAGGTCCCAGTGATCCAGGCCGTAAAACTGTTTCAGAAGTGCCGTATTCAACCATTTAACCGCTGCAGGATTGGCAAAATCAATAGATTCCTGGCCATGCACATTCAGCTGAACGAATGACGCCAGATCCGGGCATACGCGAATGAGCTGAGGCAAATCATATCGGTGCTGATGTCGGTTGCGCGGGTGGAGGCGGGAGGGAGGGTTTGAGGGGTTTGATGGGTTTGATGGGTTTGATGGGTTTGAGGAGTTTGATGGGTTTG
>DLXL01000232.1:3044-3451 GCA_003448025.1 Saprospirales bacterium
CGCCCGCCTGATTTGATGGGTGTGAGTAGTGGCGACCCTTTTGGTCGCCTCCCTGGTCGCCCGCCTGATTTGATGGGTTTGAGTAGTGGCGACCCTTGTGGTCGCCCCCCTGGTTTGAACGGTTTGAAAGGCGATTTTTCATCGTTGATAAGGGATAGAACCTGAGTTGCCAAAAGGGGGAGGTCAATATCACCCAGATCCTTTGGTAGGGCAAGTGTATTTATGTGCCCCAAAGATACAGCTTTTGTTTTGGAGGTGACTCCAACTGTAAGGAAGGCATTGGCAAGATAGCTTCGACCAATGTACTCGTCGAGCAGTTCAATGTATTACTAATACGGCAAACCTAAGGTAGCTTTTTATTGTCATTGTCATAGGATAAATCAATCATTTCAAACCCTTCAACCCAG
>DLXL01000529.1:0-2745 GCA_003448025.1 Saprospirales bacterium
GCAGCACATCCGGCTTCTGGATCATTACCGCCCACACGGTTTATGGGCAAAACCCTGCGCACCCCCATTTGGGTGTCGGCTATGACTGGCGGCACCGCTATGGCCGGCCGGATAAATCACCACCTTGCACGTGCCTGTGGAGAATTTGGTATGGGTATGGGCCTTGGTTCTTGTCGGCAGTTGCTGCATTCCGATGAGTTTTTGCCGGATTTTGATGTGCGCGATGCTATGGGATCGGAGGCGCTTTTATTTGCCAACCTGGGGGTGGCTCAAATTGAAAAACTTTTGGAAGAAAGTCAGTTCGACCGGATTCCCGAATTGTTGCAAAAACTTCGTGCCGATGGGCTTATCATACATGTTAACCCTATGCAGGAAGCTATGCAGCCGGAGGGTGATGTGTTTCTGCGCTCGCCGCTGGAGGTTATCCGGGAAGTATTGTTAAAACTGGACGCACCTGTTATCGTGAAAGAGGTTGGCCAGGGTTTTGGGCCGGCCAGTATGCGGGCTTTGATGCAGTTACCCTTGGCCGGAATAGAATTTGCTGCCGCCGGAGGCACGAATTTTGCCAAACTCGAACTCCTGCGGAGTGAACCGGAAAAAATGGCGGTGTTTGAAAAATTGGCCGCTGTGGGTCACAATGCCACTGAAATGCTGGAGTGGAGTAATACCCTGCATGCCGAACTTGGCACCCAGTGCCAGGTGCAAAACCTCATACTTTCAGGCGGTGTTACTGATTTCATGGATGGCTATTATCTGATCCGAAAATCTGCACTCACAGCGGTGTACGGCCAGGCTTCCGGGTTCCTGAAATATGCCCAAAATGATTATGAAATCCTGCGCAACTATATCCAATCCCAAATCCGCGGCCTGGAACTGGCCTTTGCCTTTCTGCAGGTTAAATGATTTATTACCATCATGACAAAAACGATAAACGGCTTTTCCAAACTTTCTAAAACAGAGAAAATTCAGTGGCTGACGGCTCATTTCAGCCCTGATCCAGCTTCGTCAGAAGCTGTTCTGGCCTCCTGGCAACATGCTGAAGAATCGGTGCAAAAAGTGATAGACGGGTTTACAGAAAATGCCATTGCCAATTTTACATTGCCATTCAGCATTGCGCCAAATTTCCTGATCAATGGAAAGGAATATGCCGTTCCCATGGTTATTGAAGAAAGCAGTGTGGTAGCTGCCGCCAGCAGCGCCGCCAAGTTCTGGCAGGAACGCGGCGGATTTCATGCTGAAATTGTGGGAACGGTCAAACTCGGACAAGTACATTTTTACTGGCCGGGAAAACCCGATAAGCTTCGTTCGTTGTTCCCGGATCTGAAAGCCAGGCTGCTGGAGTCGAGCCGTGACCTGACGGCCAATATGGAACAGCGAGGCGGGGGTGTTCTGGATATAGACCTGATTGATTTTGCTTCCGTTGAGCCGGAATATTTCCAGCTGCGCGCTTCTTTCGAAACCTGCGACAGCATGGGCGCCAATTTTATCAATTCTGTACTGGAACGGTTTGCGGATACATTAGAAGATTTTTTTACCGACTACCCTGATCTCACCGATGCAGAGCGTGATGTAGAGGTTATCATGTCCATTCTGTCCAATTACACCCCGCAGTGCAGGGTGCGTGCCTGGGTGGAATGCCCCATTCAGTCGTTTGCCGAACTGGCACGCTCGCAGGGCATGGATGCAGAGGCGCTTACCCGCCGCTTTCATCGCGCAGTGCGTATTGCACAGATTGATCCATACCGTGCCACTACGCATAACAAAGGGATTTATAATGGAATTGACGCGGTAGTATTGGCCACCGGCAATGATTTCCGGGCCATTGAAGCCTGCGGACACACCTATGCCGGCCGCGATGGTCAATACCGGAGTTTGAGTTCCTGCACGGTGGAGAATGGGACCCTGCGCTTTGAACTGGATATTCCACTGGCCATGGGTACCGTAGGAGGATTAACAGCCCTGCATCCGTTGGCCAAACTTAGTCTGGAACTCCTGGGCAATCCCAGTGCAGAGGAACTCATGTGTATTACGGCTGCGGTCGGATTGGCACAAAACTTTGCCGCCGTGCGCTCCCTGATCACTACCGGCATTCAGCAGGGGCATATGAAGATGCACCTCACTAATATCCTCAATCACCTGGGCGCTAATGATGAAGAAGCAGCGGCAGCACAGCATTATTTTCAACATCAAACAGTGAGTTTTAGCGCCGTCCGAAGTTTTTTATTGGAAAAGCGCTCCTGAATTCGTCGCCCAATGGCATTTTCAGGGTTTGTTGCGCTCCGTTAAAACAAAGTTAGCCGGCAAGGCATTATACAGGCTTGTTCACCATTTCAACACATAAAACGCTACCATGAAAGTAAAAAATCTCCGTCTTATTGTTCTATTGGCCCTTGTTGCGGCCGTGTTTTCTTTGCAAAGCTGTGAAGGCAATGATCCGAAAGGACCAGACTGTAACATTCCAAATGCAGACCTTACCTACACCCTCAACATGAAGGGAATTATTGACCAACATTGTGTCAGCTGCCATGCCCCAGGAAGTGGCGTAGCCGGTGCTGTAGGCGATTTCCGTACATATGATGGCATTGAAAACTACCTCCATAACGGAGACGTTCTGGAAACCGTTGTGATCGACAAAACCATGCCACAAGGCGGCGGAATGAGCCAGGCTCAGCGCGATAGCATCAACTGCTGGCTTGCTGCCGGGCACCCGCAATAGGAAGGCACGAAGGCGCTTACACGAAGGCA
>DLXL01000529.1:2961-4571 GCA_003448025.1 Saprospirales bacterium
TGCCTTCGTGTAAGCGCCTTCGTGTTAGCGCCTTAAAAATCAAATTTGATTCCCTGCGCCAGTGGCAATGCCTCAGAGTAGTTGATGGTATTGGTCTGACGGCGCATATACGCTTTCCAGGAATCGGAGCCGGATTCGCGGCCGCCGCCGGTTTCTTTTTCGCCACCAAATGCGCCGCCAATTTCAGCACCGGAAGTACCGATGTTTACATTGGCAATACCGCAGTCTGAACCGCTTACCGACAGGAAACGCTCGGCTTCGCGCAGGTTGGTGGTCATTATGGCTGAAGAAAGTCCCTGAGGTACTGCGTTTTGCAGCGCAATGGCCTCTTCAATGGTTTTGTACTTGATGAGGTACAGGATCGGGGCAAAGGTTTCGTGCTGCACGATGTCCCAGTGGTTTTCCACCTCGGCAATGCAAGGTTTTACGTAGCAACCGCTTTCGTAGCCCGGACCGGTGAGTACGCCGCCTTCTACCACAAATTTACCGCCATGCGCTTTCACGCGTTCAATGGAATTCAGGTATGCATCCACGGCGTGTTTATCAATCAGCGGGCCCACGTGGTTGTTCGGATCCAGCGGATCGCCAATGCGAAGTTGCGGGTACGCTTTGGCCAGGGTGGTTTTCACCTGCTCGTACACGCTTTCGTGCACAATGAGGCGGCGGGTGCTGGTGCAGCGCTGCCCCGCGGTGCCCACGGCGCCAAACACAGCGCCGGTGAGTACCATTTTCATATCAGCAGAAGGCGTGATGATGATGGCGTTGTTGCCGCCTAATTCCAGGATGCTCCGGCCGAAGCGCGCAGCCACTGCCTGGCCCACAATGCGGCCCATGCGCGTGCTGCCCGTGGCGCTGACGAGCGGCACCCGGTGATCCTTGGTCATGAACTCGCCTACTTTATAATCGCCGTTGATGATACAGCTGATGCCCTCCGGCAGGTTATTGGCTTTCAGAACTTTCTGGAACAGATTCTGGCAGGCAATGGAGCAAAGCGGCGCTTTTTCAGAAGCTTTCCACACGCATACATCGCCGCAAACCCAGGCCAGGGCTGCGTTCCAGGACCAAACGGCTACCGGGAAGTTGAAGGCAGAAATAATGCCCACAATGCCCAGCGGGTGCCACTGCTCGTACATGCGGTGTCCCGGACGCTCGGAGTGCATGGTAAGTCCGTAGAGCTGGCGGGAAAGACCCACTGCGAAATCGCAGATATCGATCATTTCCTGCACTTCGCCCCAGCCTTCCTGCAGGCTTTTGCCCATTTCGTAAGATACCAGGCGGCCCAGCGGGTCTTTATACTGGCGTAGCACTTCGCCATACTGGCGCACGATTTCGCCGCGTTTGGGCGCCGGCATTTCGCGCCAAACCTTGAAGGCCTGTTCGGCAGACTGGATCACTTGCTCGTATTGGTCGCGGGTGGTAACGCCCACAAAACCAATGGATTGTCCGTTAACCGGTGATACAGATTCAATAAAACGGCGGCTGCCGGAAATGGTGTTCAGACCTGTGGAAGTGCCCTGGTTGCGGGTGCGCAGGCCGAGTTTTTTTAAAAATTCTTTCGGTTGCATTTGTTAGACGGTGGACGGCCTACGGTAGCCGGCCTACGGTGGACG
>DLXL01000529.1:4719-6059 GCA_003448025.1 Saprospirales bacterium
TTTTTTTTCTTTTTCTTTCTTCTTTTCTTTTTTTCCTCTCTCTCTCCCCCCCCCCCCCCCAAAAACCGTAGGCCGTCTACCGTAGGCCCTCCACCGTATACCGTCGTGCAAAGGTAGGCAGGAAAGTGGAAACGAAAGGAATGGAATTGCTGGGGATTGAAATATGAAGAAAATGTAAATTAACGTAAGTGATCGATGTTTAGATTAATTGCACATATACCTTTATAAGCATAAATAAAGTTAAGATGAGCGCTGGTTGGATAAAGTGCAAAGATCTGGTGCTTGTGTAATACAAATGTTTACGTAACCAAAATAATGATTATATGAAGCCTAAATTTTTTATCGTTTGCCAAGTCTTTCTGTGTTTTTTCTTTCTAGTAAATGGAGATGCTCTTTTTGCCCAAAAAGAACCAGCTCCTTGCAACCTGAACTTTACCAGCACAGAAGTTTTAGAGGATTGTAAACTTAAAATTACCTTCTCTGCAGTTGGATGCCTTGAATGTACCCACACTTGGAATATAGGTCAGTGTGGCAATAATCAAATCTTGAATGGTACCACCGTATCTTATTTTGTTTCGAACATTGATGTGTACCAAAACCCTGAAATTAGTGTGCTGCACAATATTACTTGTACAGACGGAACAACTTCCGGTGTATTTACTTACACCATCACTACGCAAGGTATCTTTTTAGGTCGTGCGGGAGATTTCAGTGCTGTAATTCCTGCAACTACCCTCTTAAGGTGCAATGACAATCAACCCTTATTAAATGATTTGGTTTCCCAAAAGAATGTTTTTGTACTGAGCAGGATACAAATCGACAAACCTAATCAGGCATTCAACAATTGTAATGTGTGCATGGATCCTGGAACGGGGTTCATTGTTGGCCAAAGTACAGCATCCACCAATACCCATCACTTGAATATCAAAAACAACTCTTTCGTACACAATGCAGCTACCTCTCAGATAAGTAATAGTCCCATTTGGCAAAGCATAGATGTTGAACGAACGGGTAACGTACAAATTTCCGATTCAAGAGTAAAAGGAGCGCTTATAGCTGTCCGTGTAAAACATGCCAATGCTGCTATTAAATTAAGCAACACTATTTTTGAAAACAATTTTATCAGCCTTGCGTCATCTGGCCATTTTGTGAATAATGGCATTAGTGGGAACACTTTTAAAGGCCCTCAAAATGCGTTTTTCCCAATGGCTCCAAATTTCCCGGCACTTTCTCTTGACGCATACATTACAGATGAAATTCCCGGCCTCTCCTATTCCACGGTGCGCCCTTTCTCAGGTATTTTTTTAGAAAATTCCATTTTGGTAACTGGTTAGCCTGAT
>DLXL01000033.1:0-8772 GCA_003448025.1 Saprospirales bacterium
ACGGCGTAGCCGTGACATTTTGGTTGCTATAGGAATGGATTATATTCTTTTTCGTGCCGGATGGTGGTAGCGGGGCCATGGCCGGGATATACAATGGTTTCGTCTGGAAGGGTAAAGAGTTGGGTACGGATGGAATGAAGGAGCGTATCCATATTACCACCGGGCAGATCGGTTCGTCCGATACTTTCCTGGAAAAGTACATCTCCGGCGATGACGAAACCATCTTCCTGACAATAGAAGGAGATACTTGCCGGGGAGTGCCCTGGTGTATACAATACTTTTAATTTAGTTTGTCCGAACGTTATCGTTTCACCACCTTCAATAAAATTGACCGGCATTGGCTGTGCATCATGGAAGGGTATTCCATACATTTGACAAACGCGTTCGAAACTGCCTAAAACGGGCAATTCCCCTTCATGTATTTCCAGGCCTATCCCCCAGGTTTTTACTACAAAAGGGTTCCCGAAAACATGATCCAGATGACAGTGGGTGTTGATTAGTCGAACGGGTTGTAATGCTTGATCTGAAATAAATTTTTTCAGAATGTTTTGTTCTTCCAGGGTGTAGCAACCCGGGTCAAAAATGATGCATTGACGCGTTTCATCCCACAAAACATAGGTGTTTTCAGCAAAAGGGCTGAATTCGAAGATCTGAATTTGAGTCATGGAAAAAGTTATCGCTTTCTTTCGGTTACGAAGACCAGCAAATCTCTGAGTGATTGTCGGGCAGGACTTTCAGGAGCCAGTTCGAGCAGATCGAATGCTTCCTGCCGGTACCGATACATAGCTTCGCGGGCATAATCCAATCCACCACTTTGGCGCACGAACCGGATGACTTCGTCTACCTTTTCAGGTTTATGGCTTTCGTTTTTAACGATATTGATCATGTACCTGCGTACGCTTTTTTCTGCCTGGTTGAGTGCATAAATAAGCGGCAGGGTCATCTTTTTTTCTTTAATATCAATACCCAGGGGCTTTCCCACATCGTCGTCACCAAAATCAAAAAGGTCGTCGCGTATTTGAAAGGCCATGCCGGTTTTTTCACCGAACAACCACATTCGTTTTTTGATTTCATCATCATTCGGGGCAGTGCTTACGGCTCCTGCACAACAGGCGGCAGCAATGAGTGAGGCTGTTTTTTGTCGAATGATTTCGTAGTAAATCTCTTCTTTGATATCCAGGCGGCGTGCTTTTTCCATTTGCATCAATTCACCCTCTGCCATTTCTTTGACGGCTCTGCTGACCAGCTCAAGCATGGTGAATTGTTGATTTTTGACGGAAAGCAGCAGGCCTTGAGAGAGTAAAAAATCGCCCACCAAAACAGCGATCTTGTTCTTCCAGAGTGCATTAATGGAAAAGAAGCCGCGGCGTTCATTGGCATCATCCACCACATCATCATGAACAAGTGTGGCGGTGTGCAACAGTTCTACCATGGATGCGGCGGTGTAGGTAGGTTCTCCGATTGAACCGAATAGCCGTGCACTGAGCAACACCAGCATGGGGCGTACCTGCTTACCCTTACGTTGAACGATGTACCAGGTGATTTTATCCAGCAGCGGCACATGACTTCTCATGGCATCGCGGAAGCGGAACTCGAAGGTGTCGAGCTCTGAAGCAACAGGTTGTTTTATGGTGTCTAATGACATGATGAGGGGCAAACCTACGGTTTGAAAACCGCAATTGGTACATCAAATCCGTATGGAATGCAAATAACCTTTTTCTAAACAGAACACCGCCATAAAGGTTGATTTAACTTTTACGGAGAGACGCAAATACCAGATTTTCCAGGAATTCACCTACCTTTTTTGAATTACGTTTTTCACCACCAAAATCTGTAAGTGATGGCAGGTGTTCCATAAAATAGGGTTGAAACTGAGAGGCTTCCATCACGGTACTTGCCAGGGAATGGGTGTAAGGATATTGAGGATTGTATTCAGAAAATATTTGGGCAATATGGCGGCATAAATCCTTATAAGGCTTAAAAAGCTGCAAGCTGTTTATATCGTCAACTTCTTTGGTAAGATAAGCCTTACTGCTTTCTGCAATAACAATTTCCTGGAGCGCCGCTTTGTCGATATCGGAGGTGTCAGACCAACTTGGCAGGCTTCCGGTCAGGATTTCAATGATCTTTTTAATTTTTACTGAGGGGTCGTTCAAGTTATGCAGGGAAACCATGCACTGGTATTCTACATAATTCCAGTACCAGGTTAGAAAATATAGAAGGAGCCGGTGTTTGTTTTCAAAATACCGGTAAATGCTGGCTTCGGTGCTATCAATTACTTCAGCCAATTTCTTGAAGGTGAATTGTTCATATCCCAGGGTAGACATGAGTTTGATACACTCCCGGATGATTTTTCTGCCCAAAGCACTTCCTTCCGGGTCTCGTAAAGCCAATTTTAGGTTAGGCTGGATGCTGATTTGAAGATTCATAATGCACAACAAATAAAAAAACGATGCAAGTTAAAACATTTTAAGGAGCTTTAAGGTTTAAGAAATAATAGTAATACTTTTATCTTTGAGACTAAGTATTGCATCATCGAATTTAAACATCATGAAAAACGCCTGTTTCCAGTCCATATTGACGATTTTGGTGTGTGTTTTTTTACAAACCGCACCGCTAATGGGTCAAAACGTGTCGAAAGAGGCGTTTGATTCGCCCCAAACAATGGAATGGGTGATGATTCAAGCAGGCCGGATAGATACAGCTCTGGCCAATGCCATGCGTGGAACTGAACCGATCGAGATTCTGGTGAAGTTGGCAGACTGTTATATTTTATTTGATGCGGTAGCGCTTGCCGGGGTTTATTGTACAGATGTTCGGGCTGCTGCAGAGGCAGGCAGAAGGCAGTGTGATGTGATCAATTATCGTTTGGAAAAGGACTTGAATTCCAAACTTCAACGGGCTGTAAATGCCCGGCATGAAGCTGTTAAAATGCGCGAAGCCGCAGAAATCTGTCTAAAAACAGCACAAAAAGCAAAGAATAGTGAGGAAAACCACATGTTTGCGCCATCTGCTGTTATCCAGCAAGATGCCCGGCTGGCACAAATGGATCTGGCGGATGGATTAGCTAGCAGGGACCTGCATATCATGGCCCAGAAAACGGAACATGCCATTCAACTGCTACATGATATTGGGCATTTGGCAACCACACTTTTCTACTGTCAGCCAACAGTTGACCATGTTGAAAAAGCCATTAGTCAATGCGAACAATCCCTTGCTTCGCCAAACTGGACAGAGGTTAATAAACATCTAAACCAGGCGATGCAGACCATTGAGCAGATCATTCAGTATAAAGGCTGTAAATAAACCTCAATCAAACAATCGCATACCGGTGGCGAATCAACCGGAAATATTTAACCAAATTACATAGTAACTATGAAAATCAATTCTGTTTTTCCAGCCATTGTGGCTGTTTTAGGTCTGGTGATCCTGAGCAGCAGTTGTACTGTTGTACGGCAGGGTGAGTTCGGCGTTAAGCGCAGGTTCGGTCGGTTTAGTGATGATGTGTATACCAGTGGTCTTCGCCCATTTAACCCTTTTACCAGCACTATCATTAAGATTTCCGGCCAGACAGAAAACCTCGAAGTGGCTTTGAACATTCCTTCCCAGGAAGGCTTGACGATCCAAAGTGAAGTGTCGATTTTATATCGGGTAGTGAAAAAAGATGCTCCTGATTTGTTGAGAACAGTAGGTCTTGACTATGAAGAAACCATCATTTTGCCCGTTTTTCGGTCTGCCGTGGCAGATATTACCTCAAAGTACTATGCCAAGGATATGCACTCCGGAAATCGGGCGGTCATTGAGGTTGCCATTCGCGATCTGATGGCGAAAACCTTGACCGATAAGGGCATTTTGATTGAAAACGTTCTTTTGAAATCTATTGCATTGCCCAAGAATCTGACTAAGGCCATTGAAGACAAGCTGGAGGCAGAACAACAGGCTCAACGCATGGAGTTCATTTTGCAGCAGGAAAAACAGGAGGCTGAACGTAAACGTATTCAGGCTACGGGCGAGCGCGACGCCAACAAGATCATTTCTGAGGGTCTTTCTGAGCAGGTGCTGCAGTTCAAAGCGCTGGATGCCTGGCTGAAACTGAGTATGTCGCCCAACTCAAAAGTGATCATTACCAATGGTACGGTACCAATGGTAATGGATCCAGGTGGCTCAGGAATAAAATAAGCTCAAAAACACCGTAGCGTGTGTCTGAAAAATACTTACCGTGCTGAAAATACATCTTTTGGAACCTGTCTTGCGTGTCTTTTTTGGCCAATAGGACACTGCTATTCCCCCAAAAAGATACACTTATTCAGAACCCAAAAACTGCATTTTCACCTACGGCAGTATTTTTCAGACACACGCTAGTTGAATTGTTAGGTGAAACCCCATTATTCCTGTGAATTACAGTGTACCCGTGGGCAGAAAGGGCGGTTGAAAATGTTCGACCGCTCTTTCTCATAGTAAACGGTGTACCAAAATAGTTTGTATCTCTAAAGAAAAGCAGCGAATTAGGCTAAAAGTTGCTCTTTTGTCTTATTTGAATGCCTGTTTATCTAATATTCAGTGACATTCAGCCAAACTGTTCGTTCCTTTGTATGTACAAAAAAGCTGTTAAACAGCCCAATTACATATCCAAATCAAAAGTACAAAAATGAAAAAAACGCTCTCTTTTGCAGCATTCCTCTTCTTCCTCTCCGGTTTCGCTCAGGCACAAACCGCTGAAGAAATTATCGCCAAGCATATTGAAGCCATTGGTGGCAAGAAATGGGCTTTGGTGGAAGCCGTTAAATCTGAAGCAAAAATCTCTGCCGATGGCGCCCCAGGTATGAGCATTGGCATGACTATGGTTGCCGTTCGCAATAAGTCACTCCGAATGGATGTATCCGTGATGGGTATGACCCAAACAACTGTAGTAAACGGCGATGCCGGCTGGGCCAATAACCCGTTCATGGGTAAAATGGAACCGGAACCACTTACTGCCGACCAGGTTAAATCAATGTCAGATATGACAGATGTTGATGGCACTTTGGTAGGGTATAAGGAAAAAGGATATACCCTTGAGTATTCAGGTAAAGAAGATGTTGACGGCACCGAAGCGCACAAAATCAAAATTAATAAAGGCGGCAAACGCAGCGAATATACCTTTATTGATCCCTCCACCTTCTATGAGATTAAAAATATCCGCGTAGAAGAAGTGGATGGCCAGGAAGTGGAATCAGCTACTGTGTATTCCAACTTTAAAAATCAGGATGGTCTGGTATTCCCGTTCACCATCCAGCAGAACGATCCAACCATGGGCGGATCTACCGTTACCATTACTTCCATAACGATTAATCCGCTTGTTGATCAAAAAACATTCGTGATGCCAGGAAAATAAGACGCTGGATGGTTGGATATCAGACAGGTGCTCAAGAAGGTTTGAGTGATCAGCTTTTTTCGAGCCGAAGTCTAACATCCAATGGTACACCCGTCTAACATTCATTATCGCCGCAGCCTTGCGGAGTTTCAGAGTTTATAGTTGCTCTGCGCCTCCTCAGCGCTGCGGTTTTTTTATGCCTTTTTCTTCATGATTATGAAACCAATTTACCCATTTTTCCCTGTCCTTATCCTGCTGGTTTCCAGCCTGAACGCTCAAACCAAGTTGACCTCCTCCACCTTCGGCGCTATTGAAGCCCGGAGTATCGGCCCGGCCGTGATGGGTGGACGAATTACCGCCATTGAGGGGGTAAACAAAAGCCCCAAAACGATTTACGTAGGTACTGCAGGAGGTGGGGTATGGAAATCTACCACCTCCGGATTTACTTTCGAGCCAGTTTTTGAAAAATACCCTCAAAGCATCGGAGCTATTGCCATTGACCAAAACAAACCTGAAACCATCTGGGTAGGTACCGGAGAAAGCAACATGCGTAACAGTGTGGCTGTGGGCCTTGGTCTGTATAAAAGTACCGATGCCGGCCGGAACTGGACACGTGTTGGCCTTGAAAATTCTGAGCATATTTCTAAAATCCTGCTCCACCCTACCGATCCAAATATACTCTACGTTGCCGTACCCGGCAAACTCTGGAGCGACAGTCCTGATCGTGGTCTGTACAAAACTACGGATGGCGGTAAAACCTGGGAAAAAGTACTTTATACCAACGAGAAGACCGGCTGCGCTGATATCATCATGGATCCACGCAATCCAGACGTGTTGTTGGCTTCTATGTGGCAATTCCGTCGTACCCCTTATTCGTTTGTATCTGGTGGCCCGGGTAGCGCGTTATATAAAAGTACGGATGGTGGTAAAAACTGGCGCAAAATTACGAACGGGTTGCCTACCGGCGAATTTGGTCGTATCGCGCTGGCCCTGGCGCCCAGCGCTCCGGACAATATGTTGGCCATCGTGGAAAGCGAAAAAACCAGCTTGCTCATCTCTGCCGATGGCGGCGAAAGTTGGAAATATCAAAGTGCCAACTCCAACGTAACAGCCCGCCCGTTCTATTTTAGTACCCTGGTAGTAGATCCAAACGACCCAAAACGCGTGTATCGCCCGGCCTTTTCTCTTTCCATCTCCACCGATGGCGGCTATTCCTTCAGCGATGCCTCCAATGCCGGTGGATGGGTACACTCTGATCACCATGCGCTTTGGATCAACCCCAACAATACCAGTCACTTGTACCTGGGTACAGATGGTGGCGTGTATATGAGCCTTGATCAGGGCGTTACCTGGATGCACCTGAATACTCTCCCTGTATCGCAATTCTACCATGTACAGACTGACGAGCAAACGCCTTACAATGTATATGGTGGTTTGCAGGATAATGGTTCATGGCGCGGCCCTTCACAAAGCAAAGGCGGCATTGAAAACAGCGACTGGGAAAGTGTAGGTGGTGGCGACGGTTTCTGGGTGCAACCGGATGCCACAGATCCGGATATTATTTACAGCGAAAGTCAGGGCGGGGAAGTAGCCAAATATAACCGCAGAACGAACCAGTCGCAGTTCATTAAACCACAACTCAGTAATGGTGAAGAAAAACACCGATGGAACTGGAATACCCCACTGGTAAAAGGAGTGAAGAACCCTCGCACCCTTTACATAGGCGCTCAATATGTGTTCAAAAGCGATGATCAGGGATTTTCCTGCCAACGCATTTCGCCAGATCTGACTACTAACGATAAAGAAAAGCAGAAACAAGCGGAAAGCGGAGGTGTGACTGTAGATAATACCAGCGCCGAAAACCACTGTACTATTTTCAGCATTGGACCTTCGCCCATAGACGAAAACCTCATTTATGCAGGTACTGACGATGGCAATATTCAGGTAACCCGCGATGGGGGCAAAAACTGGGAGCTTATTTCTAAAAACATCACAGGCGTGCCTGCAGGCACCTGGGTGAGCCGCGTAACCCCCAGCCGATTTAACAAAAACAGGGTTTATGCCACCTTCGACAACCATGCATATGGAGATATGAAAACCTATGTAGCCAAATCTGAAGATGGAGGCAAGTCATGGGTAAATATTGGAACGGATAACGTACTGCAGGGTTATGCACACGTGATCGTGGAGGATTTGGAGAATCCAAACCTTCTGTTTTTAGGCACAGAATTCGGACTGTATTTCAGCATGGATGCCGGTCAAAGTTGGGTATTATACAAATCGCGCTTGCCGGAATATGTGGCGGTGCGTGATATGGTGATCCAACCTAAAAATAATGATCTGGTACTGGCAACTCACGGTCGCGGGATTTTCATCATTGACGACATATCTCCCATACGCCGCCTCAGCAGCGAATTGTTGGAGAAAAATGCTGCACTGCTTCCTACGCGTCCGGCAGTAGCCAGTAGCGGTCACTACGGAAATGCCTTCCCGAATACAGATTCCTATGCCGGCCAAAACGCACCGGAAATTGCCACCATTCAGTACTACCTGAAAGACCGGATGAATACCGGCGATGTAACCGTGGAAGTGTTGGATGCTAATGGAAAAGTAATTGCCTCCATGCCGGGCACTAAGCGCAAGGGTATTAATTTTGTACGTTGGGATATGCGTTTGGCGCCGCCAAAGGCAGCAAAAGGCGTGCTGGTACAAGGAGAATTTGGCGTTTATGCCGGATTCATCGGTCAATTGGCTTTGCCTGGAACCTATACGGTCAGGCTAAGAGCAGCCGACTGGGTAGACCAGGGTTCTCTACAGATTTTGCCAGACCCCTTGATGCCGGAACTGGACTATGCCAAAAAACGCAGCATTTCCGCTGGATTGTTCCAAATGGTGGAAGAACTCGGCTTACTGGAAGCACAGGTACGCACCCTCAAGGACAGCGTAGATCAGCGCATGGGCCAGGCTAAGGACAAGAAACTCAAAGACGAATTGACGAAGATGAGTGGCAATCTGGATTCGTTCCGCAAAACCCTTACGGAAACCATTGAGTCCAGGGGTATTACCGGTGAGCAGCAATTGCGCGCACGGTTGGGCAGGCTGTATGTATATACTGAGGCTTCAGACAATATGCCTACCCAATCTATTCTGGATGGCCAAAAAACGATAGGTGCAGAACTCAGACAGGCTCAGTCAAAAGCTGAAACCTATTTCAATTACGATTTGGCGGTACTTAACAAATCACTGGCCAAAGCCAAACTCCCGATCCTCAAGGTACTGGAAAAAAGTGAGTGGGAAAAACAAAACAGCAATGCTGCTTCAGCTCCTCCCCGCCCATTTTGGGAAATGAAGGAAGAGTTGCTTAAGATGATGCGGAAGGGGTAGATTTGAGTCATTTTGGGGGTCATTTGAGTCATTTA
>DLXL01000033.1:9082-13526 GCA_003448025.1 Saprospirales bacterium
CCCCTAAATGACCCCTAAATGACTTAAATGACCCCTATTGACCCCTACTTCACTTTCTTCAGAATCGCCTCTGCTGCTTCCCGCCCGCTTTGCGCTGCGCCGTTCATAAATCCAGCAAAATCGCCGCCGCAATGCTCGCCGGCAAACAAGACATTACCCAGTGGCATTTGCTCGGCACCGCCAATGGAGGTGTACTGACCAACGGTTGGGCAGATATAAGAACCCAATGCATGCGGGTAAGTAGGCCAGTCCATGCGGGCCGTTTTACCGCTGTAATGCGCTGTGGCGCCCGGGAATATTTGCTCCCAAAATTTCAGGTATTTATCTTTCTGTTGTTCCTGCGTACCGTGGCCCACATTGGTTCCACGCCGACCGCCGAATAATATGGAAAGTCCGGCCGATTGGTCGTCGCGGGTTTGCAACTGCGCGTTATCCCAGCCGTTGGGAATACCATTATCTGAATATACCAGACCTGTGTATCCCTTTTCGCGCCAGAAGTGCTTTTTCATCCCGATCATAAGCTTTGCATTGATACCATAGCCTAATTCCTGAATGCAACGGCGTTTTACTTTTGGCATATCCAGCTTCACATCAAGTTTGCGCAGCACGGTAAATGGGATCGTGAGAATCACATAATCAGCCACGACGGGGTCGCTCATGCCGGCAAAATGCAAAGAATAGGCATTTCCACGCATTCGGATGGCTTCCAGTGCCAGTCCGGTTTCCAGATGATTTACATGACGTTCGGCCAGGGCATTGGGGATGAGCTGGTTGCCATTGCGCACTTTGTAGCGCTCGTCGCTTTCACCAAAAACCTCCCACTGGCCATTCGGCGTTTCAGTGGAAATGAGTAGCAATAGATTGAGGCTGGATTGAATTTCCGGAGAAAGGCCGTATTCCGATTCATAGGCCACTTCTATCAGTCGTTTGATCCAGCCGTTTGCGCCGATTTGCTCCAGGTATTTCGACAGGCTCAGTCGGTCGAATTTACGTATGATCTTGCTTTTGGATTGGTAGGAAATATCGCCATCGAGCTTGTCGATATCCGCCTGCATGCGTGGAGCGAAGCCGCGGAATTCTTCCACCACTTGTGCCAGGGTGTAATGTTGGTTGTTGAAAAAGAAAGCTTCCTTGATCAGTTTGGCCTCCGATTCCTGGGCATAATCAATGAGTTCCAGTTTGAACTCTTTGGCCAGTGCCCACATATCGGCATGATTGGTATCGATGAACTCGCCGCCAAACTCCGTCCAGGTGCCAGGACCCATGGCGTCTGAAACGCTGAAAATTCGGCCTCCCATACGGTTGGAGGATTCGTAGATGGTGGCATCCAGCCCTCCTTTTTTCAGGTGATGCAGCGCATTGAGGCCGGCAATGCCACCGCCAACAATGGCAATGCGAGGCATAATGGCTCTTTGAAAACCAGGAAGTGCCAGTGAAGGCAAAAGGCTGCCTGCCAGTGCGGTTTTGCCGGTATTGGCCAGAAAACGACGGCGTGAAAGCTGGGCCTCTTCGCTGCGTTGGACGATCTCCGTGGCGGGAGCGTTGTTTTTTTCGGCTGCTAAAGCCATCTGGAAGGCTTTGCGAATGGTGCCAAAGAGTGGTGTTTTAGATTGTTTTTTCATCGGACGTTAGACGTTAGACTAATGGACGTTGGAGTTGGGGCCTGCCGGAGCCAGGCTATTTTATTTCTTTTTCAAAGGGTTGCCTTTGACATTTATCAAATAAAAGTAGTGCATTTATCCTAAAAGCTGCCATGCAGCTAATCTCCAAGTCCAATAGTCTAACGTCCCGCAACCAACACCAGATTGTCAATCAACCTCACCTCCCCGGCAAAAGCGGCAGTGCAGGCTACAATGCCGTCGCCCATGCTGGTTTCATTCATAAACGCGATGGCGCCTTTTGGGCGTATAGGCGCCAGGCTAAAGCCGTCTACCAGTTCAAAATATTCCGGGCGAAGGCCAGCGGCGCGGAGTTTATCCATAGCCTGGGCCTGTATCTCATCCCGGGGTAAATCTGCTTCAAGTGCAGTTTTAGCCCATTGGAGGGTTTGGTGGATAACGGGCGCTGCTGCACGCATTTCCGGGCTGAGGCGCACGTTACGGCTGCTCATGGCCAGGCCGTCGGGCTCTCGTACGGTTGGGCACATGATGAGTTCCACAGGCAGGGTGAGCTGTCGGATCATATCGCGCACAATGCTCAATTGCTGGTAGTCCTTCTGGCCCATGTACAGTTTTTGGGGCTTTACAATGTCTAACAGTCGATTCACCACAGTAGCCATACCCTTGAAATGGCCCGGACGAAATTCTCCTTCCATGACTTTATCCAACAGGCCAAAATCCAGATCGATCGTGAGATCCTGGCCGGGTGGATACACCTCATCCACGGGCGGCATGAACAGCACATCGCAACCGGCTCCAATAAGCAGTTCGGCGTCTTTTTCCGGTGTACGGGGGTATTTATCCAGGTCTTTGGGATCGTTGAACTGGGTGGGATTGACGAATATGCTGGCCACAGCCAGGCAACCATCATTTTTAGCCATTCGGATGAGTTCCAGGTGTCCGGCATGCAAGGCGCCCATGGTAGGGGCAAACCCAATGGGAAGGTTTTGGCGATCCAGCCAATGCCGTAAATCGGCTACTTTTTTAAAGATGAGCATCAGGTGATCAGATGTTTCTGCCGGCAAATGTAGCCTTGTCCGACTTTCTCCCGAATATTGTGGAAAATATTCTGTTCGATGCGAGCAAAAGTACCCCCGGCCCGCTTGGTTTCAACCTGGATTATCCTGCTCTGGTGTATCACATTAAGTGGTACGATAACGTATTGGCCTTTTTGTCCGGATTACACCCATGTGCCGCGTTTTTTGGCACTTTCATGCAGTTTAATGATCGCCTGGCTGCTTTTGCGCAGGGATTTGCTGCAAGGACCAGGCTGGAATATTTTTGATGTAATGTTGGTGCTTTGGTATGGCTGGACGCTGGTTTCGGTAAGTTGGTCTTTGAGTATTTCAGAAGGTTTATTTTATGCACAGAAGATCCTGGTTTTATTACTGACGTACCGTTTTTTCCGGCATGCGTTGTATCGGGATCAGGAATCCGTCTGGAAGGAAATGGGTAAAATCAGCCTGGTGTTGCTGCTGGTGTACATATTGGTTATTTCCTCCCAATTGGTAGTGGCCTGGCTGGCTGGCAAAATGAACAACGAGGCACTTTATGCACAAGTTGGTGGTTTTTTGGGCAACAAGAGCCTGGCGGCGGAATATCTGGTGCTTTTATTGGCTTTGCATGCGCTTGCGGGAGTGTATAGCCCCTGGAGTAGAAAACTGAAAATGCCGTATTGGCTGCCGGTTCTGGTAACCGGCCTGATCCTGATCCTGCAGGTGCGCACGGCCTTGCTGGCGCTTTTAGCAGGCGCGGCTGTGTATGTGGTGGCGCGTGCGGCGGGGGAGCCGGCTTTCCGGCCGGTATTGAGAAAAAAGATATTACCTGTGGCGTTGATATTAATAGGTATCGCAAGCGCATTGATGGTCTGGAAAGGCAGGGGTAATGACCTGGCGGAACGTCTCAATCCCTTGCAATATTTAGACAGCGATACGGCTAAAGAACGTCGCTTTGTGTGGGCTAAAACGGATTTGATCAATGCAGACCACTTCTGGCTGGGCGTGGGAAGCGGATCCTGGAAGTTTTGGTTACCCTCAAAAAGCATAGAAGGGGGCTACCGGCTCACAGAGGGCAATGTGGTATTTACACGTGCACACAACGACTATCTGGAGGTGCGTTCCGAAACCGGAATTATTGGTGTAGTATTGTTTTGTGGTATGTGGGTACTGGCTTTTTGGCTGGGGGGCAAGGCACTGCACATGACATTCACGCCCGGCCTGGCCGCAGCCATGGGTGGATGTGCAGCCTACTGCGTGATTCAGTATTTTGATTTCCCCAGGGAAAGAATGGAGTTTCAGGTGTTGTTGGCCATTTTTTTCGCGTTGATGGTACACCAGGCTCCGTCAAGACCCGTACAACAACGGCCGGGCATTTGGTGGGTTTTGGGGTTATTGGGACTTAGCCTCGCTACCCTGATTGGTTTTTACCGGATCAAGGGTGAAGTACATTTGAATAAGATGATGGATGCTCAAGTAAGTCGCAACTGGCGGGGCTTGTTGGCAGAGGCCCGAAAAGCAGAGAACCTATGGTTGGAATATACAGATTCAGCCACGCCTATTGCCTGGCATGAAGGAGTGGCCTTGTATCAATTGGGGCAGTTTGACGCCTCCGTTACAGCCTTCGATAGGGCCTATCAACTAAACCCCTGGAGTTTTCAGGTCATCAATAACTACGCCTCTGCTTTAGTGAAAGTTGGTAAACACCAGAATGCTATTCCCTTATATGAAAAAGCACTGGGTATCAATCCGCGCTACGACGAAGGCAAATTCAATCTCAGCTTCGTATAT
>DLXL01000314.1:0-1075 GCA_003448025.1 Saprospirales bacterium
CATGTGATTCCATTTCGATTGGGAGAGTATATTTTGACTGGTTCACGGTATGCTCAAATTCAATGTTAACCGATGTTATTTTGCCTTTCTCTTCTAGCTTTTTCACTTCATTGTCAGGTGCTTTTAGTTGCTTTTTTACAAATTCAATAAATCCATCTGGAATTTCCTTTTCTTCTTCCTGAATTACAATGTCTGAAATGTGAAAATCAGCCTTTTTAAGGATGTTAATAACATCAATTTTTGACAACTCTCCCTTATCAATTTTTGATGTTACAGTCCTTCTAATTGTGTTTTTGTATAAATCAAAGGTCGCAAGTAGTTTTTAAACCATTCAACAGCTTCTTTCAATTCTTTTACATCAACATTAGTTTTTAGAAACCCACCTAAGACTGTGTTATTCCAAAGTGTATTTGCTTCAAGATTTTTTTCAATGGTTTTGTCGATTTTAATTTTGCTTCCAAATCTAATTTCGGTGAATTGATTATTAATATCTGTTGTTCGCTTATATACGTTCGCTTTATTCGGATTATAACAGTTAAGCATTTCATTAACCACCGCTTTTCTAAAAAACTCAACTTCATAAAAGTATTTAGTGTCATTTGCTATGAACTCAATACTAATTACAGAGTTTTGGTTTGGTGTTTGAGAGTCAAATAGAAAAGGCTGAAAATCTAATTCATCAGTTTTTTTGGATTCGGGTTCTAAAACTAAGTCCCTAAGAAATTCAAGAGCTCTAATAATGGTTGTCTTCCCTGAGGCATTAGCTCCATAGATTAGAGCAATTTTTAGCAATCTAAGTCCATTTGTGTGAATAATATAACTATTTTCCAGGTGGTCGGATTTGTCAGCTTCAAAGGTTAATGTTTGCTTGTCTTTAACCGAGCCGAAGTTCTGTATACTAAAGTTGACTATCATTCTTTCTTGCCAATTTGTAAATGCCCTGCAAAAGTAAGAATAAAAAATAATAAAATGTTAATTATTTGCCTTAAAAATGTAAGTCATTTTCATTTTTAGATAAAAAAATTGTCGACTAAAGGGTTTTATAGTCTTACTGCTAACGTTTTCGGGCTTGGCG
>DLXL01000314.1:1287-13189 GCA_003448025.1 Saprospirales bacterium
GCCACTTTTGCCAAACCCGTGTTACCACCAGTGCTTTATTTTAAATACTATTAAATCCTTAAATTGTGTAGCTTTATTTCTATTTGTAGTTATTGTTTTTCTTTTAAATATT
Source organism: Saprospirales bacterium (assembly GCA_003448025.1). Classification (GTDB taxonomy): domain Bacteria; phylum Bacteroidota; class Bacteroidia; order Chitinophagales; family Saprospiraceae; genus M3007. Next base: position 1,400 of record DLXL01000314.1, read on the forward strand.
TGAGCAAAAATTCATACTCCTTGCTTTGTTCGCAAAGAATATCCGGAATCAACATTTGATTTTGATCGGCTTTTTCAAAACAGGGATTAAGCCAAATGGCCGTCCCTACAGAAAACCGACATCCTGTTTTTGATAGAATAACATCAACAGCATCTCCATCTCCTATGGTTGGTTCTCCAGTACCAATACCAATAATTTTAGCAATGCCATAACATTGAAAACATGAGGCAAGCATGGATGCCGTAGAGTATGTGCCTCTATCCGTCATTAAAAACACTTTCCCCGAATAGGGGTAAGAAACCTTTGGTAACTTTTCTGGTTTTTCATTTGATATATGAATTGAACCGTCCTTTCCAACGAGTACCCCACGGGCTTCGCGATTAAGCAGTATTAATGGATAAAGTGGGTAAGTATACCATTTGAAAAAATAATTTCGGAAATACCTTTTGCTTTCTAAAGTGGTTTTACGGATCATTTTACCTTCAAAGGAAATATTTTCTTTTGATAGGTAAGCAGCAAGCTCGCGCAAATATGTGGAATTTCCACCTTCATTTCCCCTTATATCGATCAGCAAATATGGTGTTCCTCTATTACTTATTTCTTGAAATGATTTTTTCAGAAAGTGATGCCATGTTTTTCTTTTAAACCCACTGAACCTTTTAATGGTTATTTGTGCAATACTATCTTCCTTAAAATCTGTAAAGAAAGGATCGCCAGAGGTTATTGTGCCTGACGAATTGTCTATACCCGTTTTCTTATATTCTCCTTTCATGATTGATCCATCATCATTTTTTAACGTCAATGTAAAAACAGGGTCATGCCATTCGTAGTAGAATCGCAACATATAATCAAAGTAAATGGATATGTAATATTCCTTGGTTTCATTAAATTCCAGGCTCATACAAGATAATAATTCAGAAATCAGTGAGTCCGAACCAATATTGTTAATAGAAGTAATCTCGATCCCCGGAGTCAAGTAAGCATCATTTGAGCTGTTAGTTTCAATAAAAATCTTACTGTTTTTTATTTGGACGCCAAATGGGAAATGTGGAAGCGAATCGATGTAAAGTGCCCAAAAGTTCATTTGACTATGCCCAAGCCTGTATGATGATATAAATTTAGCTATGGTTCTTCGAGCAACGCTAGTTGATACAGAATCTGACAGTGTAGAAATGATATTGTCTTTTTTTAATCGAATGGATAAACTATCTGAGCGAATATAGGGTTTGGGTGCCAAATGATCAAATCGATCTATTACATAATTAAGATCCTCAATGATTTCTTTTTTAGAGTAAAATGTTTCAGCAATTTGCGCCCGAATTGGTGATGCAAAAAGCAGAAAAGTGAAGACATAAGTTATTTTTGAGTAGCTGATAGAACGCTTTAGATGGTATATCTTCGAAAGAGTTAAGCCCAAATAATTCAATAAATTCGGAGTAAAAGTATACAGTTTATTAAGTTCCATCTTTTAAAATTTTATTTATGGTTTTTGTAGGATTGGTGGTAACTCGTAGATATACGCACTTTCGCCACGCCCAGGCAAAACTAAGCCAAATCTCTTTATTCTGCAAGCCCAACTTTCTTAAACGGCTCAGACCATTGAAATTGGTAAGCTTAAAAAGAAGAAATCTTCCCCATCCCGCCAGCCCCTCCACATTCTCACCGCTTCAAAAAATCACCCAAATGACCCAAATGACACCTAAATGACCCCCAAATGACCTAAATGACCCAAATGACACCCATATACCTTATTTCCCCATCAGTTTCTTACCAGCCTCTATTGCAGCTTTAATGTCTGCGTGGTTTTTTTGAATTCGTTCTTTTTGTTCGGTCAGGTAATCCAAGGACTCTTTTGCTGGAGCATCCTGTGCGGGCGCTTTGAATCCTTTCATCCAGTCCATCATATCGTTTTCAGCCTGCCCCATTTTGGCTAAGGTTTCTGTGTACGCAGTACTCTGTTCAGGGGTCATGGTAGCAGAAATCATAAATTCCTTGATTCCCCTGGCTGCGCGGTTCATCTCAGCCATGTCTTTCATCGCTTCATCGTGAAGTGTTTCTGTTTCTTTCAGGAGTGCATCCACTGCTTTTTGGTCGTTATTGCATGCCGTGAAAAAGGCAAGGAGGAGTGCTAAAATGGTCAGGTTCTTCATGTTTGCAAATTTGTATTGAAAAAGATAAGCAAAGGTAGTAGTAAGCTGCTTTGGTAGACAGGAAAACGCGACTTTTGCAGCGTCAATGATTTTCAAACAGCAGTACAATGTCCTTACTTGCCATTTCTCCCATCGATGGTCGCTATGCCGATAAAACGCAGGAACTCAATGCCTATTTTAGTGAGTATGCACTCATTCGATATCGGGTATTTGTTGAGATTCAATACTTTATAGCGCTTTGTCAGTACGGCCTTCCACAATTATCCTCTTTTGAAGAAGATAAAATTGATGAACTCAATGCGATTTTTGAACGCTTTAATCTGGCGGATGCTGAACAAATTAAGCAGATTGAACGCACCACCAACCATGATGTTAAAGCGGTTGAATACTTTCTGAAGGAGCGATTTGACGCGTATGGTTTAGCAGAATTGCGTGAGTTTGTTCATTTTGGACTTACTTCCCAGGATGTAAACAACACGGCTACTCCGCTTATTTTTAAAAGCGCTCTGGAAACTGTGTACTATCCCATTCTTCAAACGGTGAGAGACCAAATAGAGCAAATGGCTCAGGAATGGGGGCGTGTGCCCATGCTGGCGCGTACGCACGGCCAACCGGCCTCTCCAACCTTATTAGGGAAAGAACTTCAAGTGTTTGTGGAGCGTATGGATGTGCAACTTGAGTTGCTGAAAGCGGTTCCTCACCGGGCAAAATTTGGCGGGGCAACCGGAAATTTCAACGCGCATTACGCTGCCTATCCGGATTACGACTGGCAGCGTTTTGGAGACGATTTTGTAAGGGAGTTTTTGGGGCTGGAGCGCTCCAGAACAACCACTCAAATAGAGCACTACGATTGCTTTGCCGCTCAGTGCCAGGCTATCAGTCGTATCAATACCATCCTGATCGATTTTTGTCGCGACATCTGGACCTATGTTTCGATGGAATACTTTAAACAAAAGACGATAGCAGGAGAAGTTGGCTCCTCTGCCATGCCGCATAAAGTTAATCCGATTGACTTTGAAAATGCCGAAGGAAATCTGGGCATTGCCAACGCGCTATTTCAACATTTTGCTGAAAAATTACCCATCAGCAGGCTTCAGCGGGATTTAACCGACTCTACCGTTTTGCGCAATATTGGCGTACCTATGGGGCATACGGTAGTGGCTCTCAAGTCCATTCAAAAAGGCTTGGGCAAACTCATGTTAAACGAAGGTCAGTTATTTGACGATCTGGAAGATAACTGGATGGTCATAGCTGAAGGCATTCAGGTAATACTTCGCAGAGAAGGCTATCCTCAACCTTACGAAGCACTTAAGGCACTAACCAGAGGACGTAGCCTGGTTACCCGTGAGCATTTACATGAATTTATTGATGGCCTGGAAATTAGCGACGAGGTACGTGAGGAACTTAAACGGCTCACGCCTCATAATTATGTAGGGGGGTAGGGGGGCAAAGAAAAGAGCCACCCTTAGCAAGGGCGGCTCTTTTCTTTTTCAATGTGCCGGTGCAACTTATTCAGTTACAGCCAGGCGCTTGATAATGGCGCCTTTTTCATTTTGGAGGGTAATGGTATAGAGTCCTGCCTGAAGTGCATCTGTAGGGATATCCAACAGGTTTTCTCCAAATGACAGGTTCAGGTTCCTGGTCTGGCACTGACGACCGGAGGCGTCCGTGATAGTCAGATAGGCTTCCATATTTTCATCAGAGGTCAGCAACAGTTTTGCCGGGTATCCTGCAGCCACTGGATTGGGAGATAATTCAGCAATCAGGCTGGACTCCAGATCATTGGTGGCAGAGAAATTTTTAGTTCTGAAAACGGCCAATTCCTGAACATCAGCCGGTTGGCAGAGATCCCATTCGCTGTATGCCCGCACACGCCAGTACAGGTTTCTGTTGTTTGGGATGCCTTTATTGACGGTAACAGAAGTCTGATTGTAAACCGTTTGATAGAATAACCTTGGGGCCAGATTCGGGAACAAAAAGATTTCTACCGTGTAAAAAGTAGCATTTGGAACCGGATTCCACTGCAATGTAAAGTTGTTATATTGAACGGTTTGGGAGTCAATGGGAGCAGCCAAATGCACCATGGCATCATCGTCAATCATTGGGCCAAGTTCGCTTACCTGCAGGTACTCTGCATGACCACCAGGGTTCGTGCTTTGCAAATTAGCACGCATGGCATCTATTTGTTCCTGGGTAAACACAGCGCCACATTCATCAGAGGAATATCCCATGATCAGTTTGCCGTCAGAGCGGAAGGGTACATCATTGGGGTCATGCTGTACCGTCTGGCTTTCGCTGTTTGCGTTACAAGGCCAGCGGAAATTCAGATAATCTGGTTTGGTATCGCAGAAATAGTCGCCTGCCTGATAACAATTGGAACCATCCGTTTTTTCTACTTCACGCTCCCATGGCGCATTTCCGGTAAACAAAGGCGCCGGCTGACTGTAATCCCAGCTGGTACCCTCCCAGCCTACGAAAGGGTGGGGAAGCGACAGATGGTGCCCGGCTTCGTGCGCCCAGGTGCGGTTGCCCGGACCGGAGCAGTTTTTGGACATGACAATGGCGTCCATCCAGGAATAACCACAGTTGCCGGCAGGGTCTGCTACAATAAAGCAATTGAGACGATCCGGAATGCGGTTTGTTTCAATCAACTCAGCACCACCATCCCATTCGTGGTTATGCCAGTCAGAATTATTCAGATATCTGACGCCATCGCCTTCTACGAGGTAAAAACGAACTTTTGCCTGAACGAAGTCTTCGTTCATCTGGCAAACGGATTGAATAGCCTGTTCCAGGGGATAATATCCGCTTCCGGCATCCGTTCCGGTGATTTGCAGGGTGACGGGTACGTATAACCAATTGGTGTCACTTCCACCACGTTCTGCAGCAATAGCCGCTCTGTTCAACCGGTAATATTCCAACCAGGGGTCTATGCCACGGGTACCGCACCATTCTGATTTGTTAGGCTCTTGAGCCAGGGCTGCATAGGATTGTAACAACAAAGCAGCAAATACGGAGTAAAGTTTCAAACGCATTAAACGAGCAGGTAGTTGATTTGAAAAGCAAATGTCAGAATTCCTGAAACAGTTTGCTAATTAGTTTATAAAAAAGACAATGTCCGACAGAAAATCCCCCATTTAAGGCGAATTATTTCGTGTGCGCTTCAAGTAACACCGTATGTTAGCCGCGGTTTAAATTATTTTCAATCTTTTATGGGTACAGGTAGTCATCATAGCCACCATCCACTAAGCCGCGCAGGACTTTTAATCACCCTAGGTATCATTTTTGGGGATATCGGCACTTCACCGCTCTATGTAATGAAAGCCATTGTGGGTGAAGGTCAGATTATTGACCGGATGACCGTATTGGGAGGTGTGTCGCTGGTTTTCTGGACACTTCTGATTCAGACTACCATTAAATATGTGTTTTTGGTTTTACGTGCAGATAACAATGGCGAGGGCGGCATTTTTTCCTTGTATTCTCTTGTTCGTCGTCGGGAACGATGGCTTTTGATTCCAGCGCTGCTAGGTGGAGCAGCCATGCTGGCAGAAGGAATGATTACTCCTCCCATTTCGGTGTCTTCTGCGGTAGAAGGTCTGGCAATTAAATATCCGGGAATCCCAACTATGGGAATTACCATCGTCATTATTTCCATTCTGTTCTTTATTCAGCGATTTGGTACAGCTACGGTGGGACGAAGTTTTGGTCCGGTGATGTTAATTTGGTTTAGTATGCTTGCTGTATTGGGAGTAAGCCAGATCATTCATATGCCGGAAGTTTTTCAAGCGATAAACCCAATGTGTGGCATTAAGTTATTGACACATAGCCCGCATATGTTGGTGGTTATGGGTGCTGTTTTCTTATGTACTACCGGTGCAGAAGCGCTATATGCCGACTTAGGACACTGTGGCAGAGAAAATATCCGGGTAAGTTGGATTTTTGTCAAGATTTGCCTGATGCTCAACTACTTTGGTCAGGCAGCCTTTTTGTTACATCATGAAGGCATTGCATTGGAGGAAAACCCATTTTACGGTGTTATGCCTGCCTGGTTCTTATGGCCAGGTATCATCATCTCCACTTTCGCTGCGGTGATTGCCAGTCAAAGTATGATTTCTGGCTCATTTACATTGGCCTCTGAAGCTATTCGTTTAGGATTTTTACCCAAAATGACGGTAAAGTTTCCTACCAATATGAAAGGCCAGATCTATATTCCCGGCATTAATACCTTTTTGTGGCTGGGCTGTGTCGCTGTAGTCCTTTATTTCCAGCAGAGTTCCAAAATGGAGGCAGCTTATGGCTTGTCGGTAGTTTGTACAATGATTTGCAGTACAATCCTGTTGTCTAACTGGATGATTTTGCAGCGAACCCACCAGGCATTGGTTTGGCTCTTCCTGTTGTTCTACCTGGCTTGGGAAGGTGGATTCTTTTTGGCCAATACCCTGAAATTTTTAGATGGGGGGTACGTAACAGTTATCATGGCATCCTTCCTGTTTGGTACCATGTACCTTTGGGTAAAGGCCAGAGGTGTTAGAAAACGTTATTCCGACGAAACGAAAATCAGAGATTTCCTGGATCAGTTGATTACCCTGAGTAACGACTCTGAAGTGCCTAAATATGCCACCAATCTGGTATTCCTTACGGGCGCTAAAAGCGTGAACAAGGTAGAAGAAAAAGTGCTGTACTCTATCCTACAAACCCAGCCCAAACGGGCAGACGTGTATTGGTTTGTACATATTGAAACTACAGATGAGCCATTCACGATGGAATATGAGGTGAACGCCATTGCGCCGGATGATGTGTACAAGGTGAATTTCAAGCTTGGCTTCCGGGTTCAGCAACGCATGAACGTGTTTATGCATAAAGTGGTAGCCGAACTGGTTGAAAATGACGAGCTTACTGTTCATTCACGCTATCATTCCACTGCCAGCAAATATCCAACCGGTGATTTCAGGTTTGTGATTATTCAGGAATTTTTGTCCAACGAAAATGAACTGCCCTGGGCGGAACAATTAATCCTTTCAACTTACCTCACTGTTAAAGGCTGGGTTTCTTCTCCCAAAAACTGGTTCGGTCTGGATTCTGATTCTGTGGATATCGAAGAAGCGCCATTGGTTTTAGAGCCGGTGAAAGCCGTGGGATTGAAACGTGTTCAAGGCAGAAACGTTGGGAGGATTTAATATGCAAATATCAGATTGGTATGCCATAGCCAAAGCGCTCCATCTCATCGGAATGGTTTCCTGGATGGCTGGAATTTTCTATTTGGTAAGGATCATGGTTTATCATGCGCAATCAAAGGAAAAAGCCCCTGAGATCCGCCTGGTGTTACAGGATCAATTCACAGGCATGGAATGGAAAGCCTATAAAGTAATCATCCAGCCTGCAGTAGTCATTACCTGGGCGGCCGGATCTACCATGCTGTTTATTCAATCTGCCTGGTTGCAGCAACCATGGATGCATGTGAAGTTAACACTGCTGGTTTTACTGACCGTATATACCCACGGTCTCAAGGATCATGTTAAAAAACTGGAGGCCGGTACCTCCATCCGCACGCATTTATTCTTTCGTGCCTGGAATGAGGTGCCGACCATCGCAATGGTCGGCATTATATTCCTCGCAGTATTTAAAGACCGAATCAACTTTTTTACCTTGTTCATCGGCCTGATATTGTTCGTTTTGCTTATTGGATGGGGTATTTGGAAGGTGAACCGGCGAAGCAGTTAAAACATCAACTTATCGTAACGTTCTCCAACGACTTTCCAGTTAATCAGATTGTAGAAGGCTGTAATGTAATCAGGCCGTTTGTTCTGGTATTTCAGATAATAGGCATGTTCCCATACATCAAGTCCAAGAATAGGGGTTCCCAGTTGTTTGGAAACATTGAGCATCAAAGGATTGTCCTGATTTGGGCTGGTACAGATAAACAATTTCTTATCCTTGCCAACACATAACCAGGCCCAGCCTGATCCGAACACACTTTTAGCTGCATTGGAGAATTGTTCACGGAATTTCTCCTCCGATCCAAACACCAGATTGATGGCAGCAGCCAGATCACCGGCCGGCACTTTCCCCCCACCTGGGGCTATTGTTTGCCAAAAAAAGGTGTGGTTCCAGTGGCCACCTGCATTGTTACGTATTTTTTTGTCCTCATCGGAAGTAGAAATGCGCTTGATAATATCTTCTAATTCATAATCTGCATATACGGTTCCTTTTATTGCATCGTTTAGGTTGGTCACATAAGCATTGTGGTGCTTTCCATGGTGGATTTCCATGGTCAGTTTGTCGATATGCGGCTCGAGTGCTGCCGTGTCAAATCCAAGTGCAGGTAACGTAAATGGCTCAGAGCGACGGTTTTTAGGCGGAGGAAGGGTTGTGGTGGTATTGTTTGCCGTTTTGGCGGCTGATTTACATGCTTCCATGAAGGTAGAGGTAGCGGCTGCAATACCCAGAAAAAGGCCGGTTTTAAGAAACGTTCGTTTTTCCATGATGGATGAAAAATATAAGGTTGAGAAAAAGACTTGATGTGGCGAAAGTAAGTTGCTTAGGCCGGATATGTGTAGGATATCGGTCATTTTAAAAACAAAAATTCCTTGGTTTTAAACAAAATCAGTTCTTTTGCACATTGTCGCAGAACTAGCTGACATTCAGGTCAATAACCCGACAAACAGTCCTGCCTGACGCAGGTGAATAATTGTTTCTTTTATGCCGGATTCTTCCAACCCATCAACCGCCTCACCCATGAGTTCAGCCGCTTATTCTGGAGCAGCCATGGAATGGCTTAATGCACAACCAGCCCCCCCAATGCGTGCCGACCTGAGTGGCTTAAGCAATGAACTCGCTATCAAATTGATTCATGAGTTGATCGATAATCGACCTTTTGACCTTCCTTTACAAGCTAATCCGCCTGCAGGGGATTGGATCAATCATTTTTATTTTGAAGCCAGGAACAGGGAGAAAGTATTTGGAAGTAAAAATCTCCGGATCGGTTATCCTTTTGTCTTGACCAATATGGGGGGGCAGGAAGTGGCGGCGCCCCTGTTTTTGTGGCAAGTCAGTCTTGAACCCAATCAATTGCATCCGGATCAGTGGCATGTCCAGCGCACAGACCTACATAATTTGCAGCCTAACTATCCATTTTTTCACCTGTTTGATGCGTTATACGCAACTGAATTTTCCAAATTAGCTGAATCTGTAATAGATAATAACAAGCTGAATGTCAAAGCCTTTGGCGAATTGTGTGAGTCGGTACGGCAACACCTGGGATTAGTGGAAGATGGGTTGCCCCTTAGTATTCAGCCATTTGAAAGATGGGAAGGTGAACGTAGTTCCGGTCGGTTATTATGGGCGGCTGTGGCTGGTATTTTTCCGTCACTTCCCAGAACTCAGGTAACTCGCCCACCACTGGTTGCTCCGGATTTGCCCGCTGAAACCTCAGATTGGCAGCACAGCTTTACCTTATTACTCCTCGACCCCTCTCAGCGCTCCGTTATTGGCGCTGTTCAACGCAATGCGCTTACCGTAGTGGAAGGGGCATCAGGTTCAGGTAAAACCTATCTGATCTCAGCGATTGTTATGAATGCTTTATCCAATGGCAAAAAATGCCTGGTGGTATCCAAAAGCATTACATCACTGCGCAGGGCGCAAAAGTTCCTGTTGGAAAAAGGCATTGGAGAATGCTCCTTCGTTTTAAGAGATATAGATGGAGATAAACTGATGCTGGCAGATATGCTTCGGATGAGTGCCGATTCCAAAAGTAAACCGAACCATAATCCTGAATTATTTAAGACGGTTTTGAATAAAACCCAGCGGGAGCAGGGAAAACTGGATCAGGCCTGGGAGGACATTCATAAGCCATTCTTTGGTCAACTCAACTTTTCCGAAACAGTAGGCCGGTTCTTGCGCGCCAACCGTACAGAGGGAAAAGAACTCTTGTTGAGCTTGCTTAATCCTTCCGAGTTTACGTATGAAGTAGAGGAATATGAAAAGATAGTTGCGGCTATTTATGCATCTGAGCCCTTATTCAGGCGCTTTCCGACGCTGCACCATCCGCTTAATCGATTGAATCACAATGTTTTCAGTGATTTCGAAAAGGAAAGAGGAAAGTCATGGACCGAAACACAGGTTCGACAATTACTTTCTAAGGCTACCAATTTGCACCATCGGTTTATTGGCCAAACCAATGACTATGATGAAAGTCTCCATGATCTTTTTGAACAGTATTACAATGACCTCTCATTGTATATCAAGCGGATACAGAATGGGGTGGAAGATGGTGTGATACGCTTTGGTCCGGATTTTGAAAAACCGCTTTCCGGAAGCGAGAAACTCTATGGTGTGTTTTCAGAGAAATATAAGGAACTGGTTGCAGCCAAGGAGCGTATTGGGGGAATATTTGACGAAATGCGTCAGGCGTATACGCTGCGCAGGTATTTTGAATTTGACTTTCCGACACAATTTGACCCTAAAAATATCCGTAAAGTCAGTGAATTAACTAAAGACTTTGATGCCGCGCTAAAGATGTGGCGCAGAAGGGTGCCGGCTATTGTGCGGGAAGATGTGAGGCGTCTGAACGCTAAAAGTATCCACTCTGAACTGGATTTCAGGGAGCAAATCAAGGATCTGGAAGTCGCTTTGGATACTTTCGTGGAGGAATTCAATGCAACAGGGCTTTATCAGGACCCACTGAGGCACGAGATGCTGACCATTCCCAAGCGCCAGGAATTTTTAGAGGAAGTAATTGCCAAGTTGGAAGATACACAGTTCTATCTGCGAGATTTTGATGATTTTTATATCTGGCAAAAGCACTGGCTGGCATTGCCGCCGGCAGCACAAAAAACAGTGCGTGCACTTTGTAAAATCAAACCTCAAAATTGGCAGGCAGCTTTTGAAAGTTGGTATTTACACCAATTGCTGCAAAAGGAATTCCGACCAGAATTTCAGTGGGATGATGATACCCTCAGTAATGTAAGCGCTTATTGCAAAGAATTGAGGCAAATGATGCCCGGTCAAATCAGTGCCAAATGGCAGGAACGGAAAAACACAGCCCTTAAAGCGATGAAATCCGCTCATGGAGCAGATTATAAGAACTGGTTTGGCAAGGACAATCGAAAATTGTCGGCATCGCTCCGGGCTGAAACGTTGTTTCATTTACATATGCATCCGCTCACGGAAACCTTGCCAGTGCTTTTGTCAACGCCAGAAGTAGCATTGGATGTGCTGCAACTTTCCAAAATGCAATTTGATGTGGTACTTGTAGATGAAGGGCACAATATTCCCAAACAGGAATGTTACCACCTTTTTGAATTGGCCAAGCATCTGGTAGTCTTTGGCGATGCACGCCAGGATATGACCCCGTTTGCAGAAGATGACATTCTCGAATTTTGTAAGGGCATCGGAGCAAAATCCATGCATCTGGACTACCAGCACCAGGATACTCCGGAAGGTTGGGTCCGATTCAACAAGATAGCATTTGGTACGCCCTTCAAACGGATGCCATCCGGCAGATCGGCTCTTGATTCTACGGTTGTGGTAAATGTAGAAGGCCGGTATGATGAGCAGCATGGAACAAATGAGGCAGAAGCTCGCCAGATTATAGATTGGCTTAACCTGATTGAACCCACCCCGACCAATACTTACCCAATCT
>DLXL01000314.1:13295-16279 GCA_003448025.1 Saprospirales bacterium
GCGCCAGATTATAGATTTGCTTAACCTGATAGAACCCACCCCGACCAATACTTACCCAATGGTAGGAATTGCTTGTGCCACGGTTCAGCAAAGGGATCTTATTGCCTCTCAATTGCTAAAAATCAGGCAGCGAAAAATGGCTGGCTGGGAAAAAATTCAACAGTTATTCCTGAACGGATTGGGCGTTTATCAATTCTCTGAAATGCAGGGGCAGCATGTGGATGTATTGTTGTTGTCAATGACGCATGGAACTACGGATGCCCAGGGAAGTCTTACCAGACAGCTGCACTTCTGGAATACACCATTGGGCATCAATCAACTGCACGTAGTTTTGACCCGTGCAACACAAAAATTCTACATTGCACACAGCATTCCGGAAGGCCTTCATTCGGTTCTTGCTGCCGATAAAAATTTCATTGGCACCTGTATCTTGTCTCATGTGGTGACTTTTGCTGATTACCTGCAGCAAGGCGACCGTGAAGCAGCGGAGGAACAGCTCAATAAAATGAAGCAACTGCTCAGCTATGTGGATTCTTATTTCGAGCCAACTGTGTTTGGAGAAGAAGTAGAGCTGGCTTTACGTCCGTATTTCGAGCAAAGTCAAATGAAACGTTCTGCTATGGCTGCAGGTGTTCGGGTACCGCTTTATATTCAGGCCAAGGGACAAGGAGAACAGAGCAGCGTGTTGGCATTTGATGGTGTATTGGCTAAAACACCTTTGCCAAGTTATGAATGGGAAGAAAAATTGGGGAATTATTTCAAACAGCAAGGTATTATTTTCATACCGGTGTTGGCTGCTCATTGGTGGCGCAGCCCAAAGCAAGAGGCCCGAAAGCTTGCCAGTCGATTACTTAAGCACGAAGATTAAGGCTTTTGTACAGTCCGATTTGTAGCAAAACCCGCAGGTAAACAAATCCTTGCTGCAATAAAAACATAAATGTTATCCCTGGAATGGAGTGCATCCCAATTACGGCATCGAGGTTCCAGTAGGTCAAAAGGAGCACAGTTTGAGTCAAAGCGAATAGCAGGAAGGCTGAAAGAATCTTGTATTTATGGCGTACAAAGGTTTTCCAGCCTTCCCGAATTCCTTTGCCAACCTTGCTTCCATACCGGATAACATGGATCCTGGCAGAGATTGACCACAGGTAAAGCAATACCAGGCCTGAGAGATATATTATAGCCAACAGAATCACTGCCCAAACCGTCACTACTTCTGATGTAAAGTATTCCAATGCCCACTGTAATGACAGCAAAACCGGTAACCACACCATTGTAGTCCATACCAGGCATATGACTAAAAAGGATGCGCTAATCTTTAGGAATGGTACAAAATATTTGCTGCCCCCGATCCAATAATCACTGATTTTAGGTTGGTCGGATAAAGTAGTACAGTATAGCAGTCCGGCATGTAGAAACACAGAAAACAGCATCCACATCAATATCAGCCATCTCAATTGTCCAATCAGAGGGGTAATGGAAGCTCCGTGTACTTTCAGGAAATCAGTTATAACCGTATGATCATATCCGGTCATCAAACGGTCCAATTCCAAAGAATGTCCGATTGACGTTTCAAGAACCCCGTATATCTGCATGCCAAGGGTAATAGCCAGCCCCGTTTGTAAAAGGTAAACCACACCTGCAATCCGCCAAAGGCGTGCAGTTGAATGGAAGACTATGGAAAGAGTAGGTAGCATGAAGGAATAGCTGGAGTTACATCAAAAAGCTGAGAGAATGTAGCAGGTTTTGTATCCAAAAGGTTGCTTTTGCTGCATATTTCCAAAGGGGAACGGAATTGGGCTTAAGGGTATAACTATTGTTGTTAAAATCCATATCCAGCCCTATTTTATGAAGCGGGTCTATCTGGGCAGCTATGACATCGGGTTTGTCCAGAATGACGATCCGATGACTGCCTTCCTTACCATCCCATGTATAAAGCTCTGAAGTCCCGTCAGCGAAAGTAACCAGAACTTCTACAGGATTTACCCATTCTCCCAGTCGTTGAAGCACAATAGTGGAGCGTTTTTTACCCGTACCAGTTCCAGCCTCGTAGGTAAATGCAGCAGTATTAGGGCCAAAAACACCCTGTGAAGCGGGTAAGGTTTCATTGAGAATGTCAATGACCGCATAATCCAATACCATCGCTTTTTCAATGCTGGTTTCAAACAACTGATATACATTTTGAGCAAAAGCGCTGTCGAAATCAGCATACAATCTTTCCTGTAGCACTGCTTTGAAATCGGCGCCTTTGGGGTGTTTGAATTTCCATCGTTCAAAGTAGGTCTGCAATAACAAGTCCATTTTCTCCTCGCCGATCAGGGCATGAACGGTACGTAAAGTTGTAGCGGGTTTACTGTATATCAGGGGTTTGAAGTTGCGCTCGCTGAAGTGCCAACCCGGACGGGCGGTGATTCCTTCACGGGGATTGGCCATGGTGGAGTATTCCGTACGGGTGAGCTCCCGGTTATTGAATCCATATCCGAATATATCCACAACCGACTTATCCGGACCATAAGCGGCATCAATGATCCGGTCTTCAAAATAGGTGACAAAGCCTTCATCCAGCCAGGCTTCCTCTTTTTCATTGGATGCCACAATGCCCATAAAATATTGGTGAACAAACTCATGAACCACCAGCGATTCCATGGTGCGAATACCGGAGGGCATACCATAAAATGTTCCCACTGTAATCAGTGTCGGATATTCCATCAGGCCAGACCGAAGTCCGTGAAAAGGCGGGTCCACCACGGTTATGCTTGGATATGGATATTTTGCCACATGTTTATTCAAATATTCCAGGGCGAATTTTAAAGCATGGAGATACCTGGGACCTAAATATGCATGTTCCGGGGAAATAAGTAAACGGATTTGCACATCCTGCCATCGATCTTCCTGAACCTGGAACCTCGGGTAAATAGACCATGCAAAATCAATCACATCCTCTGCATGGTAATTCCTTGTAGTTGTGCCGTTGGGATTTCGGTTTT
>DLXL01000190.1:0-486 GCA_003448025.1 Saprospirales bacterium
TAGGTCTGAAACCAATATGTCCAGTAGTGTGGTTAGTGGGTTATTGCAGGTTCAGTACGTCTTTGTCGCCAAAATTTTCATAGCTTGAAGTGATCACTTGTTCGCCGGCTTCGAGTCCGCTGAGTACCTCATAGAACTGCGGATTTTTCCGGCCCAGGGAGATATTTCTTTTGGTGGCTTTGGTGCCATCTGCGCTGAGTACATAGACCCAGTTGCCGCCGGTATCGCTGAAAAATCCTCCGGTAGCCAGCAGGGTGGCATCGGCCGGCTTACCCAGTTGAAGTCGAACCGGCACGGATTGTCCGCGGCGGATGCCATCCGGTATTTTTTCAAACACCATATCCACGTCGAAGCGGCCATTGCGCACTTCGGGGAATACTTTGGAAACCACCAGTTTTACGGTCTTGCCATTGAACTCGAAAGAGCCTTCCAGTCCGGGAAAGATGCGGGAAATATAGTGCTCATCCACTTCCACCCGCATTTTGA
>DLXL01000190.1:675-1119 GCA_003448025.1 Saprospirales bacterium
TGGAAAGCAGACCCGAAACCGGAGCACGAACGCTCAGGTTGGCCAGGTTTTCTTTCATCATGGTCAGGTTGAGCTTGGTGCGCTCCAGTGTGCCTTCCAGTTGTTTGATCTGGGTAAGGCTGTTCTCTTCCTGGAATTTCTGATTTTCCACTTCAATGTCACGCTGCTGGGAAAGCCGTTCGTAGGTGTTTTTGCTGCGTTCCCATTCCTGTTGTGAAATCACTTTATCCTGAAAGAGTTTGTTGTTACGGTCGAAATCTGCTTTAGCCTGCTGGATCTGAAAGTCCAGTTCCGAAAGGGTTTTACGCAAGGTGAACTTGTCCTGACGAAGACGCAGACGCGTGTTTTCCAGGTTGTTGATCAGGTCGTACATCTCCGTTTCGCGGTTCACAAAGTCCAGCATCAATCGCTGGTTTTCCAGCTTCAGGATGAGGTCGCCCTGTA
>DLXL01000190.1:1259-1586 GCA_003448025.1 Saprospirales bacterium
CAGGATGAGGTCGCCCTGCTTCACGGTTGCGCCGCCATCAATGAGTTTTTGGGCCACATAACCGCCTTCAATGGCGTCGAGCTGATAGGTTTTAAGCGGTTGTACCACACCGGTTACTACGATAAACTCATCAAACACCCCGCGGGTTACCGGGGATACGGTGATCTTTTCGCGGCTCACATTCAGCGTACTCTGACTGCCGTTTAGCAGCGTATGCACGGCAAAGACCAAAAAGGCGACAATGCCGATCCCCAGTGCGATCCGCTGAGGCGTGAAGGTTTTTTTCTTGATGGGACGGTCCATGATTTACGATTTACGACTTGCGAT
>DLXL01000190.1:1671-4012 GCA_003448025.1 Saprospirales bacterium
GATTTACGATTTACGACTTGCGATTTGCGACTTGCGATATTAGGGATGAAATAGAGAAGGATGTGCCAAATATGCAAGTGTTTGATTGTCAATGTGTTTTACGATTATTGTCCCTGATTGATTCGTTCGCGAACGTACGCAGGTGTCCGATTTCGAACACCTGCGTACGTGCTTCCGACCTGTAGGATTGGGGGAACCTCACTGTTCGGAAGTTACCGATCTACTGCTACCGGTAATCATTTATGGTGTAGGCTGGTATTATCGGAGCGCCGGAACATACTCTTGCCCTGGCGGCATTCCTGAAGAGCCACTGCATTAAGAAACAGCGCGGACAAGCCTCGCTTCCCATCAATGCAA
The DNA here is from genome assembly GCA_003448025.1 of Saprospirales bacterium. GTDB lineage: Bacteria > Bacteroidota > Bacteroidia > Chitinophagales > Saprospiraceae > M3007. The sequence goes on from DLXL01000190.1 coordinate 2,029, forward strand.
AGCACCATTAACCCTGTTAAATATATTGCAGCCACCACTTCTCCCGATGCCTTGATTTATACAAATCGTACCATCGGCAAAGCGGGTAAAGGGCAAGGATCACTGCTATCCAGACAGCATATACAACGCCCAGGCTGTACCCTTGTCCGGGAATTACGAACAGGAAAGGCAATTGCCGCACCGTTTCAAAGGCCATTTCCAGTCCATTTCCCTGGGCAAAATAGAAAATGGCTGCCAGCAGATGGATCAGATAAATATGGATCAGGTAATAGAAAAAGGCGGTTCTGCCAAAAATCCCCATCCAGTCTGTAAACCGGTTTTTCATCCCTTCCAGAAGGGCCAGTAAAAGCATGGCCAATCCCATGGTGATTGCCAGGTACTGCAGGGAAGGCGGATATTTGGTGACGTTCATAAATGATCCCAGAGAACGCAGCCAGTTGCTTTGCAGGGACCATGATAAAGAATCGCCGTAAAAATTGCCACTGCGAAGCAGGATGAACAGCAGGATCAGGCCGCCTCCGGTACCCAGGAGTATGCTCCTGCGTTTGGCCGTGGAAAACCTGCCTGTAAAAAACCATCCGAAAGCATAGCCCAGGCACATCAGACCTGTCCAGGCCAAAAACGGATAGGCGATCAATATAGTGCTTCCCCAAGGCAAGGTGTACGGCTTGAATACACCGGAGTGCAGCAAATCCCAAACAAAACCGGCACTAAAGCCCGGTGCATGCTCAGGGATATCCAGCAAATTGTGCCCCAGTACAATCACCAATCCAATGCCGGCAATGGCTTTTACAGGCAGTTTGAGCAGGATCAACGCACCCAGGATCATCATACTGATCCCGATGGCCCAAATAACCATAAAAGGAATGAGGACAAAGGGCGGAAGGAAGGTCCAGCCCACGGCTACCACCGTCCATTCGGCAATAACGAACCAAAATCCCCTTTTGAGCAGGAAAACACCCAGCTCCCGATCCGGTTTGCGCTGATGCTGAAGGTAAACGGACACCCCTGCCAGGAAAATAAAAATCGGGGCACATAAATGCGTGACCCATCGGGTGAGATACAGTTCGGTGGTCGTTGTCGTTACATCCAGCGGATCCGTGATAAATGCATTGACGTGAAAAAAATCGCGAACATGATCCAGCGCCATGAGTACCATGGCTAAACCACGTAATACATCAATGGATTCAATTCTGCTTTTTTCGTTGACATTCATAGGTCCAGGGGTGAAAGGGTGATGCTTGCTTTCTGCGACTCAAATATAGACATACCAACCGGATGTATATCAAATTCCCCGTGTTGGTCTGTGGGATGCTGTATTTCAGAAAGTATTCACAACACTATGAAAACAAGGCGCAAAGCCTGGAGAAACAACAACTGATCAATGAAATATCCCTGCTCAGATCGCAGGTGAACCCGCATTTCTTGTTCAACAGCCTCAGCGTGTTGTCGTCGCTGGTATACTCCAATGCCCAGCTGGCAGAACAGTTCATACAGGAGCTTTCCAGATCATACCGTTACATTCTGGATCAGAAAGACCAATCCCTGGTAAGCCTTCAAACAGAACTCGATTTTCTGCGCTCCTATTCATTCCTCCTGAAGATCCGGTTTAGCGACAAGCTCCAGGTACACATAGATATTCCGGATCACCTGCAGAAAAATGCCAAAATAGCCCCGTTTACACTGCAATTGCTCCTGGAGAACGCCGTAAAACACAACCGGATGTCGGAGAAGGAGCCGCTGGAGGTGCAGGTTTTTACCTCGCCGGATCAAACCCTGGTAGTGCAAAACCGACTGCAACCGCGTTCCGCGCCGGTACATTCCACCGGCATAGGATTGCAGAACATCATCAACCGATATGCCTTGCTTTGCAACCGCCCCGTTCAGGCCATTGAAACGGAAAACCATTTTGTGGTGAAGGTTCCGTTGATCGTTTGAAAATCGTCTTTTTTTTACCCACTGTCCGAAATCGGACGCCAAGGGC
>DLXL01000190.1:4139-5679 GCA_003448025.1 Saprospirales bacterium
CGTTTGATTTGCAATGGCTTGGGCAAAGCGATGTCTTTCCCGGTCAAGCTAACATGAACATGAACGAAGCATCTCTGCTAATCGTAGACGACAACCCTGGCGTGCTAAGCGCCGGCAAATTGTTCCTTAAACGCCATTTTGCGGAAGTTGATACCTCCCGGGATCCGGAAGAAATACCTGGATTACTGCGCGAAAAACGCTATTCCGTGATCATGCTGGACATGAACTTTGGGCGAAGTGCCAAAAATACCGGCCAGGAAGGATTTGACTGGCTGGCCCGTATTCTCGAAATTTATCCGGAGGCGATTGTGGTGCTGATCACAGCATACGGTGATGTGGATCTGGCCGTTCGGGCCATCAAAAATGGCGCAACCGACTTTGTACTCAAACCATGGGACAATGAAAAACTCCTGGCAACCCTTCATTCCGCGCTTAAGCTAAAAACCAGTCAGGATGAAAATCTCCAATTAAAATCCAAGCAACTCGGCCGAAATCTGGCTGCAGCAAGCGATCTGCCCGAGCTTATATTCCAAAGCCAGGCCATGAAGCAAGTCTGGGAAACAGTACAACGGGTAGCCGAAACGGATGCCAATGTGTTGCTGTTGGGCGAAAATGGCACGGGTAAGGACCTCATTGCGCAAGCTATCCACGCGCACAGCACACGGGCACAGGAGAACTTCGTGAAAGTTGACATGGGCGCTATCACCGAATCGCTCTTTGAAAGTGAACTGTTCGGCCATGTAAAAGGCGCTTTTACCGACGCCCGGGAAGACCGGCCGGGCAGATTTGAAGCCGCAGATGCAGGTACTATTTTTTTGGATGAAATCGGCAACCTGTCGCTGGGATCACAGGCCAAATTGCTCACTGTGCTTCAAAACAGAACCATTACCCGGGTTGGATCCAACCGATCCAGAGTGGTAAATGTGCGGGTGATTTCCGCCACTAATCAAAACCTGTTCGAGGCGGTGAAGAATCGAAGCTTCCGGCAGGATCTGCTCTACCGGATCAATACCATTGAAATCCATTTACCTGCTCTTCGGGAACGAACCGATGATATCGAACCGCTGGCCATGCATTTCCTCAAGGAATTTGCCCGAAAATACAAACGCCCGGTTACCGGCCTTAGCGCTGCACTGCTAAAAGAAATGCACCGATATGCCTGGCCCGGTAATATCCGCGAACTTCAGCACGCTGTTGAAAGGGCTGTGATCATGTCGAAAAGTGAAAAGCTCCAGCCCGAAGATTTCTTTTTCAGGGATGGCACTCAAGGGCCGGATCAAAACCTGCCCACCATGAACCTCGACGACATGGAGAAGCAACTCATCATGAAAGCGCTGCAAAAATACCACGGAAACATCACAGAAGCCGCTCAGGAACTCGGACTCACCCGGGCATCCCTGTACCGGCGATTGGAGAAATATCAGTTATGAACGATGAACGATGGACGATGGACGATGAACGATGAATGATGCTGAAGATGACAAACCAGACATCCCTCGTACCACCGTCCATCGTACCATCGTCCATCGTCCATCGTCCA
>DLXL01000190.1:5793-6281 GCA_003448025.1 Saprospirales bacterium
GTCCATCGTCCATCGTCCATCGTCTACCGTCCATCGTCCATGATAGCACACGATCCCAAGGCCTGGTTTGTTTGGCCGTATCATTTTCACCGTTCCGACACTGTTCGGCGTCTTTTTCCGTGGATACTGGCCGTTTGTGCCTATTCCTGGCTGGTTGCCTGGCTGGAATTAGAGGTATGGCAACTGAGTGAAAAAAACCAAATCCGGAACATCACAATAATGCATACGCTGCTGGGTTTTGTGCTTTCTTTTTTGCTGGTTTTTCGCACCAATACTGCCTACGAACGCTGGTGGGAGGGGCGAAAACTCTGGGGAGCGCTGGTTAATAACAGCCGGAATCTGGCTATGAAACTGGCAGCCATCCTGCCGGCCAAGGATCCGGATCGGACATTTTTCCGTAAAACCATTCCGATGTACGCTTTGACGCTCAAAAACCATTTGCGCAGCGAGGAAACCCGGCTGGAACTTTTTGACGACATACCTGAAGC
>DLXL01000190.1:6404-9513 GCA_003448025.1 Saprospirales bacterium
CATACCTGAAGCTCTGCAGCATAAGTTTGACCTGGAAAAACACTTACCCAATCAGGTGGCTGCACTCATGATGCGAAAGGCGCATCAAATGCTGGAATCCAAAAAAATAACCGGAGAACAATTGCTCTTCCTGAACGCAGAATTGCAATCCTTCACTGATATCTGTGGCGCTTGTGAACGCATCAAAAACACCCCTATCCCGTATTCTTACAGCGTATTTATTAAAAAATTCGTCTTGTTCTATGTCATAACGTTGCCATTTGGCTTCGTTTTCAGCCTGGGTTATTGGGTTATACCCATCGTCGGATTTATCCTTTTCGTACTGGCTAGTCTGGAGCTGATTGCCGAAGAAATTGAAGAACCTTTCGGCGCCGACGAAAATGACCTGCCTTTAGGAAAAATGGTGCGCGGCATTGAAATGCATATTGGAGAACTAATGTAAAGAAGTGTCTAAAATTGGCAAAACGCGGGCTACTGCTCATTCGTTTCTAATAATAGATAGTATACAGAAACTTAACCTTCTTAACCTGCTTTATTATGAGAAATATAGCTCTTTTGAAAAACGCGTCCCCGGCATCAATAGTCCAATTGCTTATTTTATTGAGCTCTTTGATTTATTTTAGTTGCTCCAAAGAAGTTTCACCGGTTACCCCTGAAGATCCCATAGTAGAAAATGATACCACGGAAACGCCTCCTCCACCGCTTTTTGACTCCATTATTTATCAGGAGGTCAATGTAGTGCTGCAAACGGATAATACTGAATTTGCACTGGAATTGCCCACGGTAGATAGTACGCTGACTATTGGTCCTATCATTTTCCGAAAAGGTCTTTTAGGCGGCGGAAATTGGCAATTTCTTATTAAAAACAGCCCGAAAATTACCTTTCTGGACCTGTCTACCTTCGGTTATCTTACTGCTCTACGCAAATGTGATGAAGTGAATACGAGTTCATTGTATTGGAAGACCTCCGGGCAGTTGATCAATACCGTAAATTCAGGAGGTGGAGATTTTTTCGGGCAAGTGAACCGATATCTGGCTTTTAGGATAGCTAAAAACACCGAACAGTATTATTACGGCTGGGTCCGGCTAAGCTGCAGCACAGATTTCACTCAATTAACCATTTCTGACTTAGCCATTCGGATGGCGCCGGATTCTACGTTACATGCCGGCCAAAAAGTGATAGGCGCTCCTTGCAATCCACCCCTCGGCATTCAAATACCCATTGAACAAATTTCAGATATTGCAGGATATTATCACGACGAAATCGACTCCATCTGCAGCATATCAATAGGAAAAAGCACCAACACTGCGTACGATTTTTCAGCACAATACTTCCCGTTCTTATGGCCATATTATAAACTCTATGGTCATATAACGGCCGACGGCAAACTGCAACTCCCGGAATTTACCTTTTCCGGAAATATACCTTCCCCTGGTGGCACCCCTCGCCCTTTCTCCGGATATATCAGTGGAACTGCCACCTTGTACCTTAGGGAAAACGGGAAAAAAGTGTTGCTTTGGAATATTTCCATGAAAAAAACCGGATTCATGCCACAATCCTATTTTGGCGACTTCTGGTCAGAAAAGTGCGATTGATCGAAACACGGGTTGTCTAAATGATAAATTAGAGGAACCTTTGCCTTATGGCCTTAGTTCGTTCCTTTTCCATGTCCTTTTTGTGGCGCATCCTGCTGCTATCGCTGTCCATTACAGGCACAGTTGCAGCAGCCTTGTGGCCGAAACCGCAGTGGGGATTAGCTTTCCTGATGGGAATCATTGCATCGGGGATAGCGTTCAGCCTGTTCCGGTATGTAAACGAAACGAACCGACGCCTGGCGCGTTTTTTCGAAAGTGTCCGTTACTCAGATTTCGCCATCCGCTTTGCCTCCGGCAAGGAAAAGGGCGACTCTTTTGCTGAGGTGAACAAGCAGTTCAATGAAGTACTGGAAGCTTTTCGCCAAACCCGTGCCGAAAAGGAAGCCAACCTGTTATTCCTGAATACCATTGTACAGCACCTGAGTGCAGGCATTTTGGTGTTTGATGCCCAATCCGGGGTTTTAGTGTCTAACAGTGCCGCCTTCCAGTTACTTGGGGTATATCGTTTGCACCACCTGCACGATTTGCCGGAAAGACATAAAGCACTTGCCCAGTTTGTGCAACAACTTACCTCAAAAGGCAAAATGCTGTATCAGCCGGAATCTGGCCGGCAACTCGCAGTGCAGGGCGTTAGTGTAAGCCTGCAGGGAAGGGCAGTTCGACTGCTCACCCTGCAAAACATTCACCCGGAATTGCAACGCAAAGAAGTAGATGCCTGGAGAAATCTGACCAGAGTGCTGCGTCATGAAATCATGAATTCGGTTACCCCTATCGTGTCGCTCATTGAAACGGCTCAGGACATTGTAAAACATGACCTCACCGACAGCCCTGCCGCAGCTGATCTCACAGAAGCATTGGATGTGGTAGCATCCAGAAGCAAGGGGCTGGTTAATTTCGTGGAGGCCTATCGTTCTTTCAGTGCCATGCCAACACCCAGACTGGAGGAGTTTCCTGCCAAAAACCTGCTTGAAAGGGTGGTGCAATTAAACGGGGCAGAGGCTAAAGAACAAAAAATTCACCAGGAATATTTTGTTCAGCCAGACGATCTTCGACTGACTGCGGATGCCGGCCAATTGGAAATGGTGCTTATTAATCTGGTTAAAAATGCCACTGAGGCACTCAAATCAAACGAAGCAACGAAAGAAACCGGCCGGCGAATTACCCTGCGTGCCGGCGCAGATGCCCGGGGAAAAGCCTTTATTGAAGTAGAAGACAATGGCCCCGGTATTCCTTCAGAACTTTTGGATGAGGTCTTTATCCCGTTTTTCACCACTAAACCCACCGGAACCGGTGTTGGGCTTAGCATTTCCAAACAGATTATGCAAATGCACGGAGGCGACATCCGGGTAAGTACGGCTCCGGGAGGCGGCGCACGGTTTGTGCTGGAGTTTTAGAGCAGGTCGGGGGTTTTATTTGAAGGGAAAAAAACAAGGTTTTTTGAGAAAGGAAAAAAAAACGACAAAATAAAAAAAAGAAAAAAAAAAAAAACACAGAAAAAAAAAAAAACAAAAAA
>DLXL01000190.1:9609-15002 GCA_003448025.1 Saprospirales bacterium
ATTTTTGGCCCTGCGAGAAAATCCCCGACAAATTCAAAGCCGGAATCAGAATTTCCGCACTACTCCGAGACTGACAAAGTTGGAGCCTCCAACACCGAATAAAAGTCCTTCGTCGATGGTGTTGATATTGGCGGCTACATAAAAGGTCGGGATGGTCTCAATATTGATCGCCCAACGATCATTGAAACTGTGCTGAAGGCCAATAACCCAACCAAAACTTGGTTGGATAGTCATAGCGATGTCATCCTCCCATAAAGTTACGGCCTGTACACGGGCAGCAAATTCAGGCCCATGATAAAATATCAGTTTGGCATCCAAGGCCTTCCTTTTTTCCCGACCAATGGCCAAAGCGGCTGCGAAATTGAAATCAGTTGTTTCCTCCAGAAGACCGAAATCAATAGCCCCGGCAGCAAAGCGGATACGTCGATAAACGTTCTCCTTTTTTTCTTTCTTGAAAAAAGCACCGAAGGATGATCCGGTAAAATCCAGAGAGCTGAACTGCAACCCGACTTCCCGCTTGCCCCCCCCATCTTGGGCATGAACCGCAGAAAAAAGGAAAAAGCACCCGAAGAAGAGCAGGGCCGTAACAAAATTCTTGTTTTTCATGGATAAAGTGTGTGTGTTTGGTTAATTAGAATATTCCGGGATTCTGCCTGGAATACCCTTTTTTTGTTCACGGCCAAAGTAATGCCTTATTTCAGATCAAGCCAAAGGCCATCATTAATCTCTGACAGTTATTGCCACAACCCTGTTAAATAATTCGATAAGGCTGCACCCTGCTTTTTCTTGAAAACACCTATGTTTGACGCATGATTCTGAACCAACGCACCAATGCGCTTCGCGCTCAATGCGAAGACCTTGTGAAAGATTTGCAGCAACTCAGCCAGGAAATCGGCCATAAAGAACTGGCTACCATGGTTGGCGAATTGCGCAACCGCATGTCGGAACCTTTTATGTTCGTTATAGTGGGCGAAGTAAAAGCCGGCAAATCCAGTTTTATCAATGCCTTACTGGACTCCGGACGGGAAATTTGTGCCGTTGCTCCCCAGCCCATGACAGATACGGTTCAACAGATCCTTTACGGTGAAAAAGAAGAAACCGTTGGCGTAAACCCTTATCTGAAAAAGGTGTACCTGCCGGTGGATATTTTAAAGGATATTGCCATAGTAGACACCCCCGGCACCAACAGTATCGTAGCACATCACCAGGAAATTACCGAACGCTTTATACCGGCCAGCGACCTGGGTATTTTTGTATTCGAGGCCAAGAATCCATACCGGCAATCGGCCTGGGACTTCTTTGATTTTATCCACCGCGACTGGCACAAGAAGATCATTTTTGTACTTCAACAAAAAGATCTGATGTCGGCCGACGACTTGCACGTTAATGAGCGCGGGTTGTATGAATTTGCCCTCAAAAAAGGTATGGAAGAGCCGGTTATTTACGCCACGAGTGCAAAAGCGGAATTGGAAGGCCGTTTTGACCAAAGTAATTTCTCTGCGGTGCGCGACTATATCCGCACCCACGTAACCGGTGGCCGTGGCGCAGCCTTGAAACTAAAAAACAACGTGGCCACTTCAGGCCATATCCTGGATCGGCTCCGTACCGATCTGGACACCCGCGCTGAGCAATTCCGGCTGGACACTGCCTTTCGGAATGACATTGCCCAAACCCTGGATAATCAGGAACGCAAATCCAATCATCATGTAGACTTGTTGATTGAAAACCTGCTGAATGGATACGACCGGATTACCAACGGAATAGGAGAAGAACTTTCCTCCGGACTTTCCTTCCCTGCACTGCTGAAACGGTCCGTCATGGGATTATTCAGTAAACAGGCCAGCATTTCCGACTGGTTAAACGGGCTGGCCAAACAACTGGAATTGCAGCTCAATGCCGAATTGCGCAATAAACTCAACGATGGCGTGGTAGATCTGGCAGATTCTGTGCAGCAAATGGCAAAATTGATCGATTTGAAAATCCGGGCAGCAGATACGGTTGTTAAAAGCGATTCCTACATATTTGAAACCATTTCTGAAAAAAGAGCTGCTGTAATGAAGGAACTTCAGGAAGCTTTCGCCCGCTTCATGACGCGTTCCGAAAACTTTAATGATGGCAAACTTTTCCCCGACAATACAACGGTATCGCCCAGTATTGCCGCCGGAAGTGGCGCTGCAATCATTGGACTGGTACTGGCCGGAGTAACTAAAATGACGGTTTTCGACGTCACCGGCGGCTTGCTAACCGGTATCGGAATGTTGTTCGCCGGATTCACCGCAAGAGCGCAGCGCAGCAAGATTGTAAAAGGGTATGAATCCGAGATCAGTAAAGGCAGGATTCAAATGCAGGACGCTTTAGAGAGCAAGCTCAGAGGCTATGTCCGAACTATAAAGGGTCGGATTGCTGACAATTTTGCAGAAATTGATGCCATGCTGGTACAGGAAGAAAGCCAGATTTTACACCTCAATCAGCAACATTTTGCCTTAAAACAACGCCTGGAAACCTTAGACAAAGAATTGGATGTCAATTAATTATATATTTGGCAGAGCAGGGTGCTTTGTTTAATGTAATTGAACCTGACCTGATATCACTTTCCAATTTTCCCAAGTAGTGTATGCTAAAAAAATGAAAGTGGCGTTACTTTTGCATGAAGAAATGCAATCCAGGAGATGATCTCTTTGCTGCCCCTGAATTTCAGCCAGTGCGCTCCCGGCCTTTTCATTATAACCCTTTGGCAAATTTCACTGTAGGGTTTTCAAGATGATTTTATCACGGCTCCATTAGCCGACGATATAAAGATGTAATCGGTTTTTGGGATGTCCTCTTCCGCAGCAATGTGGAGGGGGATTTTTCTTTTTAGGCGTGCTTGATTTCCAGAATCTAAGGTCATGATGTACGATTTGCATTAGACTTTGCCATGTCCACATAAAAATTCCTTTTCTTCGCGTTGTGAATCAAATCATGATGCTGCGGTTATTTTGGGTGTTATGGCTGTTAGGCTGTAGTACACCGCTGACTTTTGCCCAAACGCTGGAAGAAATAGAGCGTAGTACGGTCGAAGTGGACGAGATATTGGAGCAAGCCCGCAATACCCTCAGTGACTCCCAGTGTGAATCCCTGGCACTGCGCGGCCTGTCCATGGCCCGTGGCCTGAGGTATGATGGTGGCATTGTGCGATCCTCCATGTTGCTCGGCGAAGTAATGGTACGAGCCGGCCGGCCGCAGGAAGCCCTTCAATATTACCTGGAAGCAGAAGCCAAACTCGAAAACTCTTCAAACCAGGTACTGAAACTCAACGTCAAAACAGCCATAGGTGATCTGTTTTTTAGTGAAAAGCTATACGCTTCTGCACACCGTTATTTCCGGGAGGTATTGGTATTACGTCCTGAAGACTATGAAACCCGGGAAAAAGCGGCCGATGCATATATGTACGACATGAGGTTTGACAGTGCAGAATTTCTGTATAAAGAGTTGATTTACAAGTATAAAAAGGAAGGAAATAATCCACGGCTTGTCCAAATCTACCAAAAACGCGCCCATGCTTATGATGCCAACGGTGATCCGGGAAAAAGCTTGTACTACTATCTGCTGCTTCAGAACATCATTGAAACATACGGCACTACAGAGGAACAATCGCTGCTATACAACAATCTCGGTCGGCAATACGTGAGTCTGAAGGATTATCCAAAAGCATTGGAGTATTTTCGGAAAGCCGAAATGCAGTGTAATTTCATTCCTTGTGAATACCCGGAAGTGCTGTGGGCCAATATGGGCATCGCCCTGCACAACACCGGAGAATCCAAACGAGGCCTTGAATACCTGTTTAAAGCGCATAAACTCCTGATGTCCAGAAAAGATTATGCCGCGCTGGCCAATCTGGAACACCTGATGGCAACGGTGTATTTCAGCAGTAACGATATTTATAATGCTCTCTCCCACAACCAAATAGCCATCCAATATGCTTCCGATACCAGGCAAAAACAGGTGCTTGCAGAAGCTTACCGAACAGGAGCAGACCTTTATCACGATCTCTATGATTTTGAAAAAGCCTTTGAATACTACCGGGAATACCTCAATGTACTGGATCAAATCCGGCAGGAAGATCAAAGTAGAGAGCAACGGCTCAATCAGCAGCGTGCCCTGCTTTCAGCTGCGGAAGGCCAAATCAAATTTTTGATTGCCAGGCAAAATTTTAAAGATCTCGAAATCAATCAAATCAATTTTGAAAGGGAACGCCTGGAGCTTCAAAATAAAAATCTGGAACTGGAAGCCCGCCGAAAAGAGGACGAAGTCAGGTTGCTGGAAGCGCAACAAAATGCAGACCAGGCAAAACTCAGGGAACAAACCCTGCAGGCACTTCAGGCCCGGGCACAACTCCGACTCGCAGCCCAACAGCTCGACGCAGAGAAACAAAGCCGGGTTATCCTGGAATTGCGGGAAAAGGAACAAATTGAACGGGCACAAAATCAGGCCGACAGTACCCAACGCGCCCAGGAATTGGAACGCGTTCAGCGGGAGCAGGCATATCAAAGCGAACAGGAAGCCAGCTTCCGCCGCTTTGCGTATATTCTGGGACTGGCCTTATTCCTCATACTTCTGGTAGTAGGTATTTCCTGGTGGTTTGCCCGAAGAGCTAAACGCAGGGTGGAAAGCCAAAACCGGCAAATTCAACAACAAAAACGCGAACTCGAAGAGGAAAAACGAAAAAGTGACGGCTTGCTGCGCAACATCCTGCCGGATGAAATTGCTGCAGAACTCAAAAGGAGCGGCCAGGCTACCCCGCGCCTGTATGAGTCGGCCACTGTGCTCTTTAGCGATTTTGTCAACTTCACCCGCCTGTCAGCACGCCTCACCCCGGAGCAATTGATTGATGAACTCAACGAGTGTTTTTTGGCTTTCGATGAAATCTGTGAGCGCCATGGGTTGGAAAAAATCAAGACCATTGGCGATGCGTACATGTGCGCGGGAGGCTTGCCTGTGCCCAATGACACCCATGCCGCCGATGCCGTTGGAGCAGCCCTGGAAATGGCCGAATGGCTGAAAAACAGGAGCAACAACAACCCCGATTCCTTCCTCACCGAAATGCGTATTGGTATCCACACCGGGCCGGTGATGGCCGGAGTAATCGGAAAAAATAAATTTGCCTACGATATCTGGGGCGATGCCGTCAACCTCGCCGCCCGACTAGAAGAACACGGCGAACCCGGCAAAGTCAACATCTCCGGCGCCACCGCCGAAGCCGTTAAACATCTGTACCAGGCCCAACACCGGGGCCAAAAGGATGTGCACAACAAAGGGCAGGTGGATATGTATTTTATTGTAGACGGTGTGATTATGGACGATGGACGATGATGGACGATGGGACGATGGACGATGAACGATGAACGACGGAC
>DLXL01000299.1 GCA_003448025.1 Saprospirales bacterium
TCATCCCAAACATTATGGAATGACCGCCCGTCTCTTATTTATCATTATTGCAGCCCGACGCCACGTTTACTAAATCTTAAAGGTTTCGTAAACGCGGCGGCAAACCATATCCCTATCAATTATCACTAGCCCCCGGCTCACCTCCCGCCTGTAATGGCAGGGATTTATCACCGGCGTTTAAGGCTTTTACCTCATTGGCGTAGGCAATTACCACGCCGTCTTTGCCTTCATTCATCGTAGCCACCAGTGCAGCGCCTTCAGCCGGATTTTCATTCAAAATGAATTCTGCCAGCGGATCTTCCACGTATTTCTGGATGGCGCGGTGCAACGGACGAGCGCCAAATTGCGGGTCGTAACCTTTCTCTGCCACGAAATCCTTGGCTTCATCATTGAGCGTCAATTCGAATTTCATGTTGTTCAGGCGTTTAGCCAGGCCAGCCAGGGCATTGTCGATGATCTTGAAGATTTCCGGTTTGCCAAGGGAGTTGAACACCATCACATCGTCTATACGGTTCAGGAATTCCGGAGAGAAGGTTTTGCGCAAAGCGTTCTGAATCACCGTTTTGGCATTATCCTCCGCGGCTTCCTGGCGCGCCTGGGTAGCAAAACCTACACCTTGACCGAAATCTTTTAACTGACGAACCCCAATGTTGGAGGTCATGATGATGAGGGTATTCTTAAAGTCCACCTTACGGCCCATACCGTCGGTCAATTGACCATCATCCAGCACCTGCAACAGGATATTGAACACATCCGGGTGCGCTTTTTCAATTTCGTCGAGCAGTACCACAGAATAAGGCTTGCGGCGCACTTTTTCTGTTAACTGGCCGCCTTCTTCGTAACCTACGTATCCGGGAGGCGCGCCAATGAGTCGGCTCACCGTGAATTTCTCCATGTATTCGCTCATGTCAATCCGGATGAGGTTATCATCAGAATCAAACAGGTAGCGCGCCAGTGCGCGGGCGAGTTCTGTTTTACCCACACCGGTTGGGCCAAGGAATATGAAGGAACCGATTGGCTTCTTCGGATCTTTCAAACCCACGCGGTTGCGCTGAATGGCCTTGGAAATCTTGATGATGCTTTCATCCTGACCGATAACCATTTTCTTGAGGTCGTCTGCCATTTGCACCAGCTTTTTGCTTTCGCTTTGTCCAACCTTGCGCACCGGAATACCGGTCATCATAGCCACGATTTCGGCGATTTCTTCTTCACCAACCGGATACCGGGCCACTTTGCTTTCTTCTTCCCATTGCGCTTTGGCAAAGTCCAGCTGACGCACCTGTCTGCTTTCCAGATCTCTCAGGTTGGCAGCGTCTTCGTAGTTCTGGTTTTTCACTGCGAAGTTTTTGCGCTCCCGAATAGCTTCGATCTCTTTTTCCAGCTCTTCGATATGGGCAGGCACCACAATGTTTTTCAGGTGTACGCGCGCGCCCACTTCATCCAGCACGTCAATGGCTTTGTCGGGCAGGAAACGATCTGTGATATACCGATCGCTGAGGCGCACACAGGCTACAATGGCTTCATCAGAGTAGCTCACGTTGTGGAACTCCTCATATTTAGGCTGGATGTTGCGCAGGATGTGGATGGTTTCTTCCTGAGATGGCGGATCCACCACTACTTTCTGGAAGCGACGATCGAGTGCGCCGTCTTTTTCAATGTATTGACGGTATTCATCGAGCGTGCTGGCGCCAATGCACTGGAGTTCGCCGCGTGCAAGGGCCGGCTTGAAGATGTTGGAGGCATCCAGGCTACCGGAAGCGCCGCCAGCGCCAACCATGGTGTGAATCTCGTCGATAAACAGGATCACATCGCGGTTCTTTTCCAGTTCCGTCATGATGGCCTTGATCCGTTCTTCAAACTGGCCGCGGTATTTGGTGCCTGCTACCAGGGCAGCGAGGTCGAGCATAACCACCCGTTTGTTGTGCAGGGTACGGCTCACCTTTTTCTGCATGATGCGCAGGGCGAGGCCTTCCACGATGGCCGTTTTACCAACGCCGGGTTCACCAATGAGTACCGGGTTGTTTTTCTTACGGCGACTCAGGATTTGGCTCACACGTTCAATTTCACGTTCGCGTCCGATGATTGGATCCAGTTTGCCCTCTTCCGCAAGTTTGGTAAAGTCGCGGCCGAAGTTATCCAATACCGGAGTCCGGCTTTTTTCCTGACGTTTTTGTGAGGGCGACTGAAAAGCGCCACGGTCATCGTCGAACTCGCCTTCAGATTGAGCCTGGATTTTCGGTTGAGCCAGGTCCTGTTCAGAACGTACATATTCCAGTTCCTTTTTGAAGGAATCATAATCTACATCGTATTCATTCAGCAGCTTGGTGCTGCCGATATCTGAATACTTCAACATAGCCAGCATCAGGTGCTCTGGATGAACTTCTTCTGTTTTGTTCATTTTGGCCTCCACAAATGTGGCTTTCAGTACCCGTTGTACCTGCGTAGTCATAGCACATTCTCCGACGTACAAATTCTCGGCAGGCGGATAATTGGAGTACCTTGGAATGGAGCGTTCAACGCGTTTTTTGAGGTCATTCACATCAACCAGAAGCGAATCCAGCACACGTACAGGCAAACTATCGCGCTCCGCGATGATGCCCAGAAGTAAATGTTCTGTGCCAACATAATCATGTCCCAGACGCTTTGCCTCCTGGCCGCTCTGGTTAATGATTTGTTTGACGACCGGAGAGAATTTATTATTCATAATATCAGGTGGTCAGCAAAGCAAAAAGGTTTCTGCTTTGGATTTTTCAGGATCTTTTATTTCGTGCGACAATTTTATGTCTTTTACTGTAAACAAGGCAAGTATTTACCCAATACTTTAACATTTATTTCCGTCTTGAGTTCAGCAAACCTTATTCCTGAAGACATTTAGAAGCATTTAGTCAAAAATTCGGCCGATTACGGAAAAACTGACAAGCCGTCAGGTCGTGAAATTTTTATTGCAAAAAACTATGTAACCCTTACATTTGCCTTCCCAACAACTGCTTGAATGTAGTTGTTCAACCACTCAAATCTTGACATTCAGCCTACTATGAAATATCAGATTGATAAACAGGAGCAGTATTCTGTATTGACGCTAAACGAGGAGAACCTGAATTCCACCATTGCTCCTCAGTTAAAAAGCGACCTGATCCTGCTTTCTCAGGAGGGCGTTCGCAATTTTATCCTGGATCTTACCAATGTAAAATATGTGGACAGCAGCGGCTTGTCGGCCATTCTGACAGGTCACCGTATCTGGAAAGGCATCGGATCCTTTGTTTTGGCAGGTGAACTACACCCTACCGTCACCAAACTCATTGAGATTTCCCGTTTGGAAACCATCCTTACCATCATCCCAACGGTCAGTGAAGCCATTGACTATGTCATGATGGAAGAACTGGAACGTCAGTTGGACGAGGAATAAGGCTGCCTTTTTAGTGTTTCAGTGTTTTAGTGCCTGAGTGTTTGAGTTGGCGTTGGATTGGGCATGGATGCTTGAACCAAGAAATAACAGCGTTTCAATTTATCCAACTTCTTTGTTGTTAGCACCTCCAAATAATACTCAGCCACAGGCATTTATAATATTAAAAAAGCGCTTCGAAGATGACTTCGAAGCGCTTTTTTTAGTGTTTGGGTGGTTTAGGGTATTGGTGTTTTAGTGGTTGGGGGTTTTAGTGTTTTGGTTGGCGGTGAGTTGGGTAGCCCAAAAATCTGGGCAGATGATGAGTGTGGGAGTTTTCGAGTGTTTGAGTTGGCAAGCCCCCTTGGGGG
>DLXL01000029.1:0-2318 GCA_003448025.1 Saprospirales bacterium
TCGGACCTCCGGAAGGGGGTAATGCCTGGCTACTAAAAATAGACAGCATGGGCTGTATTACCTCTGGATGTGGAGAGTACCAAACCATTGTGTCTGCGCCTGATATACCAGATTCGGGCCTGATGTTTACCTTGCATCCCAATCCTGGCAGCATAGCTACGGAGATTCAGTTGCCTCAGCCGGCGCCCGGGGATTGTCAGATAGCTGTGTACAATCTCCTGGGTGGCCTTGTGGAGCAGCAAACAGTACCGGAAGGTGCGCAGGCACTTACAATATCGCTGCACGGATATTCCAACGGCGTTTACTTAGTGGTTTTGTCTGAGCGCCAAAAAGTAGTGGGAAGAGCGCGGCTTGTGGTGCAGCGGTGAATGACATTTCCCCCTCACTCCCCGCCAACCCTTCCGGCCTCCGTTTCCAAACCGGTGCTGCGGCGGCGGCTTTTTACCTTGTCGTTGCCAAAACGATAGCCAAGGCTGATGCTCACTCGGCGACTATCCCAACGTCCGCCGCCATAGGAGTACAATCCGTTGAAGTCAGAGTAGCCATCCCAGCCGGTTTCGTAAAAAATATCGTCGGCAGCCAGGTGTGATGATGAGATGCTTGGGTTGTATTTGGGTGGGAAGACCGGGCCGGGAGAAAAAATTGTATTATTCTGCCATCAATTGCTTAACTTCGCCTATCCTACTAATCTTAAACCTTTTTAATTATGAAAAAAGCAATCTTGACGTCTATTAAATTCGGAATTTTAGTAAGCGTTTTACTCATTAGCCATGCCATTCAGGCGCAGAATAGTTTTTCCATAGCTTGCCTTGGAAAAATGAGCCCGGAAGAAATTGCGGAGCTGCCTATTGCTACCATTTTATGTTGATTTTCACTTTGTGCGGTCTAATGGTCTTCAATTTCAATGCATAGATCCTAATGCACCAGAAGATAATTATGCGCCTAAATACGTGCAGCAAATACTGGATACCTCAGAAGATTATTTTGCCAACCCAGAGGCAAGCCAAATGAGTCCACCGCCGGTTGTGACACTGTTAGATACCCGAATTAGGGTGAAATTATGGAATGACCCAGTTGATCCGTGCGAAGCCATTTTTTTTCACGATGCTATTCCTACTAGTTTTTCTAATCCGGATGCGATGCATGTTATCGTGTTCGACAAAATCGGGGCGGCAGGCGTGAGTGGCGCGCTAATTTCGCCTCAAAAAATCTACCTATATAATATTCATGAAAGGGCCTTGGTTAATAATGGAGATGTTTATGAATGGGGATCTACATTAAATCATGAGTTGGGCCATCGTTTTGAACTCTGCCACGCTTTTAGTACGTTCAATACGGCACCTGATATGAATCCAGCAGCAGAATGTGGAGGACCAACCCCTGGGGTTACAGAATGTAAGCCCGAAATGGGCTCGGCCTTCCCATGTCCGACTCCAGCCCCTGGAACAGCTTATCCAACTTCGTGTGCCGATAATGATTGTTATACTTGTTATTGCACATGGGGTACCGGAAATAATTTCATGGGGTATACACTACCTCGAAAGGGTGTCACCCTATCTCAATGGGCTCAAATGTATGGTGACGCCATATCTGAAATGCCGTCATTCCTTGGATTTGAAACGTGTATGCCGCCAAAACCTGCTGTCATTATTAATGCTAATTCAAACGTGGTTTGGGAAGGATCCAAGCTAATGCCGAACGATATTGAAATTTTGACAGGATCACAATTGACCATTAAATGCGAGGTGCTGATGGGGCCGAATAACAGAATTGTGGTACACCGAGGAGCCAAGTTATTGATTGACGGCGGCAAAATAACTACCCTATGTCCAGGTAGTTTCTGGAGTGGAATATTCGTTCATGGGGTCACTAATGCTCCGCAACCCAGCCCAGGGGCTATGCCTGGCCCCAATCAGTCTGGTATTGTTTATATAGACAACTTTTCCACCATTGAGCATGCCATGACCGCGATCTCTACCAGCGCTCCGGGATTCTCCTGGCCGGATCAGCAAAGCAGATATGGTGGAGTGATTTACGCCCGAGAGTCTAATTTTATCAACAACCGAAAAGCAGTGGAGTTTATGCCACATAATCCCGACAATGTGAGCCAGTTTCTGGGATGTCGGTTTGAAGAGGAAGGCAATTTTACAGATAATACCCAGGGCGTAACCATTTGGGGTTGCAATGGCATTGATTTTCAGAATTGCACTTTTCGAAATTTGGATCAGGAAGGGATTTCAGGTATTGATTACGCCATCAAGGTTTTTGATCGGTGTCGTTTTGAAAACAATGAAATAGGTATTCTGGGGGCTTCTACC
>DLXL01000029.1:2436-6472 GCA_003448025.1 Saprospirales bacterium
ATATTGGTGAAGAAGAGCTGGATGGTGGTAATTTTAAATACCAGCGTAATATTTTTCAGGGAAATCGGACATTCAACATTCAGCTAACCGCAGCGTATGCATCTCCAGGGATGTTAACCATTACCAGAAATGATATTATTGGCGGATTTAAAGGAGTGCTGGCAGGCCCAAATTGCAGGGTTGATATCAGAAATAATACGTTTTCTGGTCACAATTGGAGTATCAGAATACCAGATAATGGCAACAAACCGAATAAAATCAATTGTAATATTTTCGATGACGTACGAATCGGTACTACTGCTGCGGGAATCAATGAAAGCACCGTATTTTTTGAAAATGACTACTTCAATATGGTACCCGGTGGCGCGGAAACTCAGCTTGCAAAAACAAACCCCACGAACCCATTTGCTCCGAAAGCTAAAATTTTTAGCCCACAAGGAGGACAAAATAATCCATCTGATAATTGCTTTGATCAAAATGCAGGAACAGACTTTCTGGCTCCCGTTGCAAGTGCTGAGCATTTTACTTATTATTATGCTGCCGAAGCCGAGCCTGGAAGTTGCCTGATTCCAACGGTTGGGAATAATAACTATAATATAATTCCAACTCTGGATAATAATGACCATGTATGTATTTATTCAACCCCCAATGAATTGGGAGGAGAACCTCCTTACACCAAGGCGCAACTGATTCAACTCCGCAGCATGATGGATATTGCGTTGGCTGATTGGCAGTCGAATCTTAATGATCTAAGTAAAGGAACCAATTACTATAAATTGTTGGAGGCCAAGTCATTCGTGATGGATTGGTTGCTTAGGCATTACCTAGATAATGCCAATCTATCAGAGGCAGAGAATATTTTACTGGAGGAGAATAATCAATCTGCCCGGCAGGAGCTACTCGGTTTGAAAGCTTCCCGAAATGATTGGGCAGGTATGTCCACTGTATTAGCAACCTATCCTGTAAATAATCAGGATGACGCGTGGTTTGTGCAGGTACAACAGATAAATCTGGCTCGGTTGAGCAGTCCTGTTCCATTCACCTTAAATGCAAGTCAGGAATCGTTGTTGTACCAGGTAGCATTATCGCACTCGCCTGTAAGAGGCTTTGCCCGGGGGCTAATTGCGCTTTTGAAGGGCGAGTATATTTTGGATGAGGATCCAGAAGATGTCATAGAGCTGCCTGAGGAACGATCATCTGATGAGCAAATATCCCAGTTCAGTTTGTTCCCAAATCCAGCAAACGAGGTAGTTACACTTATGTATCCAAATACATTGGCTAATGTGCATGTTGAATTGTTTGATATCTTTGGTCAACCTGTTGCTGTACATCATTTAGACCAATCCGGAATTTTCAGCTTTTCTTCTGCATCATTGCCGGTTGGCATTTACACCGTTAAGCTTTTGGCAAATGAAACCATTAAGTATGTCGCCAAGTTAGTGATTACTCATTGAGCCATTGTATCTACGGAAATTTGCCCCATCGTACAAACAGTACCTTTCGCATTTATCTCTCAAACCCTGTAAAATCATGAAATACATCCCTCTCCTGTTTCTTATCAGCCTCTTGCATTCGCTGGAGGCTCAAACGTACTTTAGCAAAAACTACCATGTAAGCTACAATGACGCTGGCTGGAATGTATTGGCCCTCGAAGATGGTATCCTGATTTTGGATGCATCAATTTGCGAGGGGCAAAACACCTGTACCAGCTTGTTGAAGACAGATTTTGAAGGCAACCTACTTTGGGAGGTACTGTTAGATAGTTTAAGGGTTACGAACGGCAATAATATTTTAGCAGATTCTTCAGGGATTTACCTCTCTATGTATAACAAAACTGTCATCGAACCTCTAAATGTCCGTTTGCTTAAGTTTGACCACAATGGCAACCTGTTAAAATACAAACGCATAGGGGATGGCCTGGAACTGGAATTGCCGCTTTCGATGAATTGGTATCATGGTCAATTGCTTTTAGGACTGGATGAGCGATTTGGAGATAGCACCCTGACGCATATGGCTTTTTACACTACGGATTTTGATTCAGTGAAAACTATTTTGTTTTTTGAGGACAACAGAGGAACGAGCCGATATTTTCAAACCACTATTGATGGATATCTTTATCATGCCAGAAACTTTAACTTTTTTGGTGGGAAAAAGATCAATATAATCAAAACAGACGATGATGGAAATATTTATTGGCAAAAGTCCTTTGAAAAAAGTATCACTAATTTTGCAACAAGCCTGGCCGTGCTACCAGATGGAGGTTGTGTAACGCACTGGAATAAAGAGGCCACCGTTTGGTCTGAGGATACTTTTGAGATTGTAGAGTATGTGGTCAAGTTAGATGCAGATGGCAATGAACTTTGGCGACATTACTTCTATGATCGCAACTATCACCTTATTCACCATCTTTTCGCCACTGAAAATGGCGACATTGTAGGGTGCGGTCAGTTCAACTACTTTGCACTGCCTAATGAACCAGACTCCTCCTTTGTAGGCTCCTGGATATTCCGCTTAGATGGAAATGGTCAATTGAAATGGATACGGCATTTCAATGATGCACGTTATGAAAGCATTCAGTTATTACATGGTGGCACCGAGTTAGCCAATCATGATTTGGCTTTCACCGGAATGATTGGTTTTTATGGTCCCCCGGAAGGATTCAATGCCTGGCTACTAAAAATAGACAGCATGGGCTGCATTACCTCCGGATGTGGAGCGTATCAAACCATTGTGTCGGCCCCGGACATACCGGATTCGGGCCTGTTGTTTACCCTGCAACCCAATCCCGGCAGTACGGCTACGGAGGTTCAGCTGCCTCAGCCGGCGCCCGGGGATTGTCAGATAGCTGTGTACAATCTATTAGGTAGGTTGGTGGAGCAGCAAACCGTACCAGAAGGCGCGTTGACACATCCATTAGCGCTGCATGGCTATTCAAGTGGCGTTTACTTAGTGGTTGTGTACGAGCGCCAGAAAGTGGTAGGAAGAGCGCGGCTTGTGGTGCAGCGGTAAGGCCATGCTGAACGGGAAAACGGCTGAAACTTGCTGCGCAGGATGACATATTGATCTGACTTATGAAATACATCCCTCTCCTGTTTCTTATCAGCCTCTGGCATTCGTCAGAGGCTCAAACGTACTTTAGCAAAAACTACCATGTAAGCTACAATGATGCTGGCTGGAATGTGTTATCTTTGGAAGATGGCATCCTGATCCTGGATGTATCTACCTGTGAAGGGCCAACCACTTGCACCAGTCTGCTGAAAACAGATTTTGACGGGAACCTGATTTGGGAAGTACTGTTAGATAGTTTGAGGGTTACCAATGGCACTAATATTTTGACCGATTCTTCCGGAATCTACCTATCCATGTACCGCGATGGCCCAATTGAACCACTCAATGTCCGGCTTTTGAAGTTTGACCACAACGGCAACCTGTTAAAATACAAACGCATAGGCGATGGTCTGGAACTGGAATTACCGCTTTCGATGAATTGGTATCATGGTCAATTGCTTTTAGGATTGGATGAACGATTTGGAGATAGCACCCTGACCCACATGGCTTTTTACACTACGGATTTTGATTCTGTGAAAACTATACCCTTTTTTAAGGACAGAAAGGGAAATAGTAGTGAATTCCATACATCTCCTGATGGATATATATATCATTTAAGAATTTTTAATTCCTTTAATGAAATAAAAATAAATGTAATTAAGACAGATGAATACGGTAGTATCCATTGGCAAAAAATATCTAACCGGAGTACAAGCAATTTTGCGACAAGCCTGGCCGTATTACCAGATGGAGGATGTGTAACGCACTGGAATAAAGAGGCCACCATTTGGTCTGAGGATACTTTTGAGGTTGTGGAGTATGTGGTCAAATTAGATGCAGACGGCAATGAACTTTGGCGACATTACTTCTATGATCGTAACTATCACCTTATTCACCATCTTTTCGCCACTGAAAATGGCGACATTGTAGGATGCGGCCAGTTTAACTACTTTGCGCTGCCTAATGAACCCGACTCCTCGTTTGTAGG
>DLXL01000413.1:0-2406 GCA_003448025.1 Saprospirales bacterium
GTAAAATGTGTAGATACCGCAGCGGAAGTCCAGGATGGCTCATTTTTATTGGCAGCAAGCAAAAATTATTGCTCTTTCTTGCAAGCAGCAGCAGATTTGCCTGCGCAGCAAGCTTTACCTTCTTTAGCAGCACCACCGGCACAAGCTTTTGCTTCGCTGGCAGAGCAAGATTTTTTCACCATGCCTTCAGAAGCACCTGCACCTGCAGTAGCAGATTTAGGAGCAACATTTACGAAAGCGTTAGAAGCTTCGTCGAATTGAACGCTCACGAACTTAACGTTGCCCTGAGCATCAGATTCTTTACGAACGTATGAGATAGAACCATCTTCAGCCAAACGCTTTTCGATGGAAGCATCAGCAGAAGCAGCTTTAGCAGCTTTGTTGGCGCAGCAGGACTTGCCGGCAGATGCAGCGGCACCCTGGCACTGGGCATTAGCAGAAACAATGCCTACAGCGAGGAAGAATGCGAAGAAGAAAATCGCTTTTTTCATGAGTGAAAGGTTAAGACTTTTTAATGTGAATCTTTTAGTGTAGTGACGAAATTTCGGATCAAAAGTAATGCCTTGTTCTGTTAGTTCAATCCTTTTTTGAAAACCTTAACAAGGATTAGTGTGGTTAATGTAGTTAATGAAGTTAATGTGGGCGTTGCAACTGGCTAGCCTGATATCTTTAAGCAGCGCTCACATTCCCCACATTATCCACATTAATAAATCACATTCCTTTCAGTATGGATTGATACCTCGTCGGATCATTCAGTAACTTCACGGCCTCTTTTATTTCGGGGTCGTTGACCAGGTTTTTGCGCACTTTGCCACGATGGAAGTAGTATCTACCCACTATTTCCTGTTCTATTTCATGGAGTATCTGTTCTTTTTGACGCAGCATTTCTCCTTTTTTCTCCTGCTTTATTTTGGCTTCCAGCGCTTTAATCTCGGCATCGAGCGGCCAATTCTCTTGTTCAGCTATTTTGCGCAATTCCGTCAGCTTTTGTTCGGAATGGGTCTGATAATCAAAGTTTTTGGTTTGCACGAAGGCTGCAAAATCATCAAAATCCTTGAACTCGAATACCTCAATGGAATCTATCTTTTCGTGTTTTTGTACGTACTGGGTCACATAGTCAAACACGATATTCTGATCCAGTAATGCCTTCCAGGCGCCATGCGCGGTATCGTGTGGCAATACCACATCCGGTTTGATGCCACCGCCATCCAATACTGTGCGGCCATTCCTGGTTTTGAAGGGTGCACGCTCTGCTTCCGGAATATCTACCGGCTGCCCGTCTTTATAGCGTACACTCTGGATACAGCGACCGGAAGGAATGTAATATTTGGCTGTGGTGAGTTTGATACGTGCATTGTAGCCGAGTTCCTTGGTGTTTTGCACCAGCCCTTTGCCGTAGCTCTTTTGTCCCATCACTACAGCACGATCCAGGTCCTGTAAAGCGCCGGCCGTTACCTCGCTGGCTGAAGCACTCATTTTGTTCATCAGTACCACCACCGGGATGTCTTTATCTGTTGGGGAATGTTGCGTGCGCAGATTCAGATCCCATTCCGGTACTTTCCCGCGGGTGCTGGCTACAAGTTCTCCTTTAGGTACAAATACATTTACGAGGTTCACAGCCTCGTTCAGTAAACCGCCACCATTGTCGCGCAAATCAAGGATCATTCCTTTTAAGCCGGGGTTCTTTTGTTTCAGTTTTGTCAGGGCATCTGCCACATTCTGTCCGGCATTTTCCGTAAAGGTGGTCAGGTTCACATAACCAATCCCATCGGCCACAAGGCCTGAGTGAGGAACATTGGGAATGATCACTTCCCCGCGCTCCAGGCTGATTTTTATATCTTTTGCAGCGCCTGGCCTGCGAACCAGTAACTCTGTTTTTGTGCCCGGGTAGCCGCGCAGAAAATCCTGTACCTCCTGCTCTGTCCTGCCTTTGGCACTTTGCCCGTCAATACTGATCAGGGCATCACCTACCTTCAGACCGGCTTTATGCGCCGGACTGTTTTCGATGATTTCTACCAGTACAACATAATCGCCTACACGTTCGCCCGTGGCGCCCAAGCCATTGTATTTACCGTCTACCTGAATACGGTAGCTTTCAATATCGGTTTCGGAAATATAATTGGTAAAGGGGTCAAGGCCTTCCAGCATAGCATCCATGCCGCGGCGCATTACCTGACTCGGATCCAGCGCATCCACATAAGAATGGTTGACTTCCCGATAAGCGTTGGCAAAAATCTCCATGTTCTTGGCAATGTCAAAGTAATTGCCCTGTGCATACATCCCTGCACTCAACAACAAAGCAGGCAGCACCAATGTCAGTTTGAAATTCATTTTTATGTGTTTTTTTGGCATACACGAGGGTGTCTCATAGGTAGCATTTTTAGGTTTACCGCAGAGGGGGGGGGG
>DLXL01000413.1:2524-10216 GCA_003448025.1 Saprospirales bacterium
TTCTCTTTTTTTTTTATTTTTTGTTTTCACTCTTTCGGGTTTTTTCTTTTTCTTTTTTTATAATTCCTCGTCGATCTCCCGCCTCTGCGGTGAAAATGACTTATGAGACATCCTCTCTAAGGACGTTAAATTTGATTCGAGGTTGTTCAAGAGCCCCAAAAATAGACCAAAACGTTATTCTACCACCAGTTTCCGCACACCCACACCGCTTTCGGTTTCCACCTGAACAACATAAATGCCTTTTGGCAACGCAGCTACTTCCATTTGCAGACGTTCCTGGCCGTTGCCCATAAACTGCTCCAGCAGCAATTGGCCTGCGATGGAATACATACGCACCTGAGCGGAGCTGGTTACCGGCTGACTGAACGAAAGCCATACGGTTTGTGTTGCAGGGTTTGGCGCCAAATTGAAATCGATTTTTTGTACCGGCAGATCACTGGCGTTTACCAGAGGCTGTGCAATAAACTTGGGCGTGCCGAAAAAGCCACCCTCGCCGTCTGTTACCATAAAACGGAACCCATCAGGATCCGTGTTGATGCCATAATCGAAGAAGCGCAAGGATCCGGCGTCTATGTCGGCCTGAGTGAACTGACTACCAGGGCTAAGTTGAATACCATTCAATTCCAGAATACCACGTTCAGGAACGGTAAGCAGGGTGAAAATCAATTGTCCGTGTGTGTTATTTGGATCTTCTACCAGCAGAAAATCTGATGTTACAGCCCGGTTGGTGCCGCTTGGCAAGGGCATAATCAGATTGTTTACCAGGAATGGCGGCTGAATTTCTATCGATTGGCAGAACTGGAGTGAGAAAGCACTCAGATTACCTCCGGCTGTTGAAACCTTGTCGCGTACACGCAGGGTCCACAGGCCCGCAGAATTTTGACCCACCAATGGCGCCAGCGGACTTTGTGGTTTGTTGATAGAACCATTATTGGGTGGCGGACAAGCAAAACCGGAGGGTGCAGCATCGGACAGCCCAAAATTGAAACCGCCGTTAAAATTGCCGCAACGGTCCTTGAACAACAGTATTTCTGTTCCCTGCGGACTAATCAGGTGTACCTCCAGGTCTTTGAAGTATTCGTGGTAACCATTTATCTGGCTCACAACAATATCGCTGATCTGCCCCCCAAATACGACATTGATTTTGGATTCAACAACCGGGGTTCCGTTGGCAGGGATCTGCTTTGGAAGGTCATTGGCCTGGAAATTCAGACAATTCTCTGCAAAAGTGGAGAAGAAGTAAGGCTCCGTCCAGTCATGTACGCCACACTCATTGCGCGGGCGTACGCGCCAGAAATAGGCCTTGCCTTTTTCCAGCAGGAAGTTGATTTTCAGGGAGTCAATAGAGGTAATATTCGCCGAAGCCAGGATGGTGGTAAAGGCCGGGCTGTCAGAAAATTGTACATCGTAGGTATCGGCGTCCAAACCTTTGCTCCAGCGAAGGGTTTGGGAGAGGCCTAGTTCTGTTAAGCCATTTGCCGGAGAAACAAGTCCGAATCCGGAGAAATCATTTCGTCTTAAAAAGATGCTAACCGGGCGGAGCATGGTATCCAGGCCTGAAATAGCCCGGATAGTAAAACTGAAGTTGCCTTCTACAGCTACCCCCGACATGTCGACAGTGAACGTAGAAGTTTCGCCGGGGTTGACATTGACAGCGCTGAAGGTATACGTAGCACCAGGAGGAACATTACCTATCAGATCCAGTGAAACCGGAGTATTATACCCTTGCACGGTTGCCGTGTTCACCAGGGTTACAAAGTTGTCCGGAAGGCATATGGTTGCACCATCTTTGGAAAGGCCTACTGTGAGGGATGGTTGTACCGGGTTCTGGATTTTAAAATTGGCATTGGACAGGTCGAAAAACACATTGTCGGCGGCCTCAATGCGTACACGAGCACTGGAAGTAAGGATGTTCGGTGCTAATACATATTGTGAGCCATCGTTTTCTGTGTCTGCTGCAAGCGTAATAGGGTAGGTGAGGCCACCGTCGGTGCTCAGCAGAATGTTTACTTTCTGGCAATTCACCGGTGCTGTATTGGTATTGGATACGTCCCAGCGCACTTCGGTGAGTTCACCCACGCGCCAGATAGTGCTGGCAGAATTGGGGGAAAGTACCAGAAATGGACCGGCGTTGGCAACTGCCTTAAATGCCACATCTGAATAATGCACCCCACCGCCACCAGGCTTATTGTCGCGCGCGGTCAATCGGAAAGTCAAGTCGCGGGAGTAGAACGGCAATTGCTCTTTGAAATCCTCTGCATTGGCCAGAATGGTGCTCAATTGGGGGAAAATACGGTTGCTAGCATCTACTCCCGGGAAACTGCGGAAAATAGCCGCATTGCCCTGTGGCGCGCCCAATGGCGTTTCCGGACCGGCGTCCATCTCTTCCCAGCAGTAAGTGAGTGGATCACCATCCGGATCGCTGGCAGTACCTCTTAACTCGAACGGGGTGGAAATGGGGATGCTAAAGTTGTCGGTGTAGGATAATGTCACCGTTGGCGGGTTATTCGTGGTTTCGATATAAGAACCGCATTGTGCAATAGCTGTAGCGAAAAATCCGATTTCTTCGATACTGCCGCCGTGATAATAAAGGTTACCGATAGGAACAATATTATCCGGACCACACAGGCCGGCGTACGACATGATAGTGCTTCCGCTTCCGGGTTCAAATGCGGTGAATCCAATGCGTTGATCGTTACCTGCTCCGCAAAAATTCCAGGTATGCCCACCACCAAACTGGTGACCCACCTCCTGGCCGATTACGAACAAAAAGAAGTCGCCATAATCATTTATACCTGATCCGGCTGAGCATCCACGAGCTTTGGAATCCAGACAGGCATTTCCACCTGCAACCCCACCGCCGCCACGGATGTATACGTGACCAATATCGTGCGAGTTCATATTGGTATATTGATTCAGCACGGATGGGTTAATGCTCATACAGGCATCATTAGCCAATATGGGATATGGGTCAGTAGCAGGATCTGTGAAAATGACGTACTGCGTTGCGTTGGTAAGTTGCAAACGTATATCAATATCCCGTTCAAAAACAGCACTCACCAGATTGGTGTATTCTGTAACTGCTGCAAGGCCCAATGGTTTGGTGCCGCCGTGATCCTGGGTAAATTCCCCTACCGCTGCAGCACAATAACGGAATACTTTGAGGCGAACAGGTTGCAACTCCTGTCCACGATCTGCAGAAACCTGCGGGAGCTGGCCTTTTTTTCTGGCATCAAAGTAAACAGAACCGTCGGGGTTGATTCCACTTTGTATGCCTGGCATGCGCTCTGCCGGAATATCCAGGTGTTCGTAAGCGACATACAGGTTGTTTTCACCGGGAAATACGGCCTTGATCATGGAGGCGTCCATGTCTGGATGCATTACCATGGCTTTGAGTCCGCGGGGGGTTATGCTAAAGCGAACAGAACGCTGGGAATCCGACATAGATACTCCGGCATAAGTACGGATTTCCGGAAAGGCGGCGGCCAGTTCCGGATCCAGCATCGCTACACGCCAAACGGAGAAGGACTCTGCTTTGCCGTTACCCATAGGCAAGTTAATGATGTATTGACGTTGATCTGCTTCGGGAGTAAATTCCCAGGGGGCGCCAACAAGTGCCGCTTTCAGGCCTGCTTCATCCAGTTCAAAGGCCTCAAATTGTTTGGGCAGTTGGATTTTGCCGGCGCCTTCTGCCTGCAACACTATATCAGAAGGAATTCTGGTAAAAAAGGAACTGTTTTGGGCCTGGAGGATTGGAATTAGCAACAGGCAAAACAGGAAAGTAATCACGTTTTTACGATTCATAAACAGCAGTTTGGACGATGCACAGTTATCTAAGGTGAAAAATTGCATGCGAAGGTAACAAGATTACCTGATAACGCTCCTGAATGGGAAACGTTTGACAATGGCTGACAAATGAGGGGGCTTGTGCAATTTTATATAAATCCTTAACTTTGCTAAAAACCAAAAACAATGGGACTTGTATATACCGAAATTGAACTCATAAATGGAGAGGATCTCACCCTGATGCGCCGCAACCTGATTGGGGAAGAGGATGTAAAACATATGACCATCCGTGTACTGGTGGACACCGGTTCTTATATGCTTTGCATCAATGAAGAAATTCAGGCTCAGTTGCAATTTCCGATTGTAGAAAAGCGCAAGGCAGAGACTGCCGACGGACGGATTTTAGAATTCGACGTAGCTGATAGTGTTCAGGTTCGGTTTAAAAATCGGGCAACCACCTGCCGTGCCATGATTCTGCCAGGTGACAGTGAACCACTTCTGGGGGCTATACCGTTAGAAGATATGGATGTACTTGTACACCCTCAGCGACAGGAATTGATTGTAAATCCCGATCATCCGTATTTTGCCCAAATGAAATTAAAGTAAATAAGGCACAAATCAGAGGCTGTAGCCACATTTACTATTGCTTAACCAGTTTCCGGGTCATGGTTTGACCGTCTGCCAGGATGCGCACCAGATAGAGTCCGGGGGCCATGCCTTCCAGATCAATATTTTCCGTGATTTGAGTGGCTTCCTTTGTGGATATCCAATGCACCCGCTGGCCCTGTGGATTCAGGATTTCCAGTTGGGCATCTGTAGATTGCCGGAACTGTACCTCCAGGGTAGTTATGCCGCTTGCAGGGTTCGGGTAAAGGGATACACGGGCAAAGTCGGCCGGATCTTGTACTGCCGAAGTACCAAGGCTGAAAGTAATTTCGTCTGTACAGCCATGCGAATCCAGAACGGTTACGGTGTAAGAACCTGGCCCCAGATTTGTGGCGGTTTTGGTAGTGTTCCCGCTGCTCCAGGTGTATTGGTAAGGAGGGTTACCCAAACCTACTTCAATGGTTGCAGAGCCATCGAATTGCCCTGGCGTAGCCGGTGTTACGGCTGCACTCAGTTCCATGTCGGCGGCACAGGAAAGGATATTGATATTGTCCAGATCAAACCAGAAATCGCTGGCGCCCCAAATTCCGTGGAATCGGATCTTAATGTTTTCGCCGACAAAACTTTCCAGGCTGATCTTGCGCTCCCGCATTTGAATCGTGGGCTGGTGGTTTAGGTTAGTGATAACGAAAATGTTCTCCCATGTTTCGCCACAATCAGTAGAAACCTGGATTTCTATTTTGGTACCCCCCTGCAAAATAGTGGGGGTTTGGCCTTGTGATTCAAAGTTGGTAATCCGGTAAGTAAATCGCAGGGAATCGCCAGATTGGACGGGGCCCATGCGCGGCATATCGGCGGTAAATTCCGGATTTCATGAATAAAGGTTGAAAGCCAGTACGTTGGAAATGTTGTTGTGAGCGTTTGTTACCGAGAAGCCAAAGGTTGGATCATAGGTCCAATCTGCCGGTGGAAAACTAAGCGTTTCAAAGTTTTCCTGATAAGGCAATGGGTTGGGTAAATGATTCACCTGGTAGGTGATGGTATCATTGGCATGATCCTGATCGCCATTCAGATTAGTCCAGCAACGAATGTCAAAGGCGGCGTCTCTGCTATCAAATGGTACGCTGAATGTATAGGTGCGTTGTTGGTCAACACCGATGGTTCCGCCCACATTTTGTTCAACAGGCGCAGCACCGTTAATGCTGTATGCTACTTTCAAATTACTTTGGGTAGCTGAACCTGCATTCAGGAAGGTGAAAATAATTTGGTCGTTTTCAAGGCCACACTCCGATTCGTCGCCCAGGGTGAACATGGAAAGGGCAGCCAGGTCCTTGGGGAATGCTTCAAAGATCCGGATATCATCAATGCCGCATCCGCCTCCGTTGAAAAATGGAGAAGAACGGAATACAAAACGGAGGTGTACTTCGCTTTCGCCTGCGGTGCCGGGTAAGGAATGGCGGGCATTTACCCAGCCGTTACTGTTGCCAGACCAGGCATCGGAAAGGCCTAAGAAACTGATTTCGCCATTGTACCAATTTTCACCTTCGCCTTCTTCGCCCACTTTTTCCCAGTTTTGGCCGCCGGCTACCGATGTTTCAAGCCAAACCCCATCGTAATCCTGTTGCATATCGAGGTTGATGGAAAAAGCGATTACCGGATCGGTATCCAGTTCAGAAAAATCAAAACAAGGAGAGGTAAGGAACGAGGCTTCACTTTGATTGTAGCTGCCGGTTAGACTGGTTACCCAGGCTGATTCACCACTGGCTGCGTTGGGAATGGAGGGCTTGGCAGGCTTTCCGTATTCCCAGGAAACATTCACGCCACCGGGTTCCCAGCCGCCGCCCCAGGTTTCAAACAATTGTACGTAGGTAGGTTTAAGCCGGTTTGTGAAATAATAAGTGAAGGTGTCGTTTTGCAGGTCTTCATCCGTTGGGAGCTCGGTAAACACGTCGAGGCGATATTCGCCGGAAACAGAAAAATTGCTCAGGGTCTCGAATGCAATCACCACGCTGCTGTCTTTACCCAAAATACCGGTGTAGAAGCCATCAGCTGGCGGCACAACGGGAGCTTGCTGGCCGTTTACTGCATAACTGTAGTTGAATAGTGACTGTGGTGCAGACCCGAAATTTTTGATGACTACTTTGACTGAATCCATATTCAGGTCGCAACCATTGACCGGTGAAATTACCCCCGTAACGCCAATGTCGTTAGTCCAGTAGGTTTGGAATGAGATGGGGCCGGTGAAATCTGAATAGCCGCCCACCGTGCCACAATATTGTTGTACATAGGCGTCGTACCAGGTTTTTTTCTGCAGTCCCTGTATGGTAATTTTATTGAGTGGGGCTACCAGTGTGTCGCCGGCTCCGCCATTCAGGGAAAAGCCCTGGGGGCCATACACCACCCGCCAGGAAACCGGGGCATTGGTGCCACCATTGTTAGGCTGCCAGCGCAGGCGCACCCGGTTGTCCCAGATATTTTCTACCGCAAAGCCGGAAGGTTGCCCACATTCAATACAATTACCGATGCCATTGTAAAGCGTGCCGGTAGCTGGTGCATTGCTTTGAAAAAACAAGGCGCCGGTATTGTCAAAAATCCGGAAGGATACTTCCCAGGGGAAGCTCGCGGAGGTATAGGTAAATACCAATGGAGCGCCATCAATGACCGTGAAAGTAAGCGTGCTGTCAATACCATCGTCATTGATATTGTCAAGCGTATAGGTGCCTGAATTTCCATCAGAGGTAATCGTCAGCTTGCATCCATTCCAGCCGTCGCCATAGCTGTCGAACATTTGAAGCGTGTAATTGCATTGTGCCTGAGTGGCCTGAATGATCAATATAGAGCAAGCGAAAATAAGTGCGTGTGGTACAGAGAATTTCATGTTGCAGCCTGGTTGTTGAAACGGGCATATAGAGAACGAGCCCAAAACCGGAAACCAAAGGTAGTTGAAGCCTATAATTTTGAAAGCACGAAGTTTTATTCTGCAAGTTTTGGCAAAAAAAGATGTATGCTGTTGTGCATGTACATTTTGGTTTCAGACCTATGAGGTTTCCGGATACCTACGGTATGTACACAAGTTGCTTTAAGGGGCAGCGCCCCGAAGATATTTGTAGTCATAAAATTCATTTAAGGAGCGGAGGTGCAGCGCACCGGCATTAGTTCCTTATCATATTGGCAATCTCGCACACAAGAAGTGGTGAGATAATTGGTTAATCATGCCGGGTAATTTGACATTAATTCAACAGTCTGGCATTGTTACTTTTCTTTTTGCTTGCCCAAAAAGAAAAGTAACCAAAAGAAAAA
>DLXL01000163.1:0-5493 GCA_003448025.1 Saprospirales bacterium
CCGCGCCTCTGCGGTAAAAAAAACCTCCTCACCTCAGCGCCTCTGCGGTAAAAAAAAACTCACCATGGTAACCACACTCTCAGGAATAGAAGAACTGGTTTGGGAACGACTGTCGCTCATCCCTGATCCGGAAATACCAGTCATCAGCATCGTAGAGCTTGGTATTGTACGTAATGTGCAATATGATGGTGACACACTTAATATTGTAGTCACCCCTACTTATACCGGATGTCCGGCCATGCACCTTTTTGTAGCTGAGATTAAAGCTGCCATGCATGATCAGGGCTTTGACAATCTGAATATTTCCACCGTCTATTCCCCGGCCTGGACAACCGATCTGATAGCTCCGGAAGCCATGCAAAAACTGAAAAACTACGGCATAGCGCCACCGGTGAAAGATACTTCCCAGGATGATCCATTTGCACCTCCACCTGTGATACCCTGCCCGCGCTGCGGCTCGGAACACACCAGCATGGTCAGTCAATTTGGCGCCACCGCCTGCAAATCGCTGTATACCTGCAACGATTGCAAAGAGCCTTATGAGTATTTCAAGCATTTTTAGGAAGCAGGTGCTCAACATGAAACACTATTCTATCCTTGTTGCGGTTACATTATGCTTTCTGGAGGCAGGCCAGTTGCCTGCACAAGGGAGTTTGGATAAATATCATAAAAATATCTTTATAGAGCTTGGAGGTCGTGGTCTTGCTGTTTCGGCAAATTTCGACATGCGACTTAAACGCGGTGTCCAAAACGGTTGGGGTGTTCGGGCAGGAGCCGGTACCTCTCTGGAGTTGCTTGATGCTGCTCCAAAAGTGAACGGGGGGCCGGGGCTTCTCACTTTCCCGGTTGCAGTGAATTACCTGGTTGGCAGGCGTAGAAGTTCTTTTGACGCCGGAATAGGCCTTACACCCATCCATGTGAACTATGAAAAAATCAGTATTGTGGGTGATAAATTCCTGTACGGCCCACGATGGGCATTATTCGGTTTGTTACATCTGGGGTATCGTTTCCAGCCCTTACGCCGGGGGGTGATGTTTGGGGGGAATGTTGTCCTGGGGCGCTGGTCGGGAGGTTCCTACACTACGGCCGGTTTTTTTCTGGGTTATGGTTTCAAATAGGATGGCTTCGGAACAAGTTTTACCTTTGCCCAATGACTGCTTTGGACATCGTACAACAATATTACCAGGCCTTCAACCGACAGGATTGGGAAGGCATGCTGGCACATCTTTCTGACAACATCCGCCATGAAGTGAATCAGGGAGAGCCGCGTATCGGGAAAGACCTGTATCGTTCCTTTTTGCAACATATGGATGATTGTTATGCAGAAACCCTCACCGACATGGTGTTTTTTACTGAACCTGCCGGTAAGCGGGTGGCGGTAGAATTCACGGTAAACGGTATTTACAAGAAAACAGACGGCGACCTGGTTCCGGCACGGGGACAGCAATATGTGCTGCCGGCCGGCGCATTCCTGGAGGTTCACAACGGCAAAATTACCCGTGTAACCACCTATTACAACCTGCCGCTCTGGATCAAACTGGTTTCGGTCTGATATGGAATTGCGTTATGAAAAATACCGCGGAGCTGCTATCCGAACGGTATTTGAACCGCTTGCAGCACTTCGCATAAGGGTGTTCAGGGATTTTCCGTATCTGTATGAAGGTACGCTGGATTACGAACTGGAATACCTCAATACCTATGCTCAGGCAGAAAGGGCATTGCTCTTTGTCGTGTATGATGGGGAAAAAATGGTTGGCGCTACTACTTGTATTCCACTTTCCAATGAAACGCCTGATGTACAGGAGCCTTTCCTCAAGGCAGGGTACAATCTGGATGAAGTGTTTTATTTTGGGGAGAGTATTTTATTGCAGGAATACCGCGGACACGGCATTGGGCATCGTTTTTTCAATGAACGGGAAGCGCATGCCGCTTCTTTTGATACTTATCGGTTTACCTGTTTTTGTGCAGTAGAACGCCCGGAAAATCATTCCTTGCGTCCGGAAGGTTACCGCCCGTTGGATGCTTTCTGGATGCAAAGAGGATACCGGAAAGAACCCGCCCTGGTGTCGCAATTTACCTGGCCGGATCTGGGTGAATCTACGGGGACTGCTAAAAACATGATTTACTGGATCAAACCTTTGCCATGACCGTTTCTGTTGCCACCGCTCAATATCCGGTAACTTTCCATGCAAACTTTGCTGCATGGGCAGCGCATACTGAAGCCTGGGTGCGTCAGGGCGGGGGGCAATTGTTACTTTTCCCGGAATATGGCTCCATGGAACTGGTAAGTCTGCTCCCTCCGGAGTTGCGAGCCGATCTGCAAGGGCAGGTGCTGGCGCTGGATGCCTTGCGCGCTGATTTTTGTACCGTGTTTGCCAGTCTGGCCCGTAAATACGCCTGCACGATTGTTGCGCCCAGTTTTCCGGTACAGGAATCGGGTAGGGTAGTGAACCGTTGTTTTATTTTTGGAGAAAATGGAGCCATGGCCTGGCAAGACAAGTTTTTCATGACGCGTTTCGAGCTGGAAGAATGGAACGTTAAAGCCGGCGAACCGATACTCAGTGTTTTTGAAACTGATTGGGGCTGTTTTGGCATACAGATATGCTACGATGTGGAATTTCCCATAGGTGCGGCCCTGTTGAGCGAGGCCGGCGCCCAGATATTGCTGGCGCCCAGTTGCACCGAAACCATTCGCGGTTCGACCCGCGTACACGTAGGCGCCCGGGCGCGAGCCATGGAACAGCAGTTTTATACGGTAGTGAGTCCGCTCATCGGGAATGCCCCGTGGTCGCCGGCAGTGGATGTGAATTTTGGACACTCCGCGTTCTATTCCACGCCCGATAAACTCTTCCCGGAAGAGGGGATATTGAAACAATGCCCGGCCTTACAGCCGGGATGGCTGCTAGCCCAACTGGATTTGTCTTTGATTGAAAAGATCAGGCAAGACGGGCAGACGTTGAATTATAAGTCGCAAAAAGGGATAGGATATAGTTTGCGGGAGGGTGTATTTCAAGTGAGGAAGGTTGTGATTTGAGTTTTTACTGACGGGGTGACTGCCAGTCACCCCGTCAGTAAAAACAGGCGCGCCTCTCCGACTCCGCGGTAAAAAAATGACGCTCTCATAAACTGAAAACAAAAACACCATGCTATCACATCACCTGTTGCTTGCTCTGCGCAACCTTCGTCGCCGCACATTCTTTTCTGTTGTCAACATTACCGGACTGGGTGTTGGCCTGGCCACCTGCTGGCTCATCGGGCTGTATGTTTGGCATGAAAAAAGTTTTGACCGTTTTTTCCCGCATGCAGATCGTATCTGTGCCATAGCGCTGGATTTGAAAATGGGTGAAGATGAAGGCAGAACCACCAATACCCCACCGCCGCTTGGTCCCCGGCTGGCTGCAGATTTTCCGGAAATTGAACTCGCCGCACGTACATTTTACCTGCAGGAAAGCAACGTTCGGCTGGAAAAACCCGGACAAGCGCCCCTTTCTTTTGCAGAAACCGGCGCCTACGCAGCAGATACCTCTTTCCTGGAATTATTCGATTTCCCTATGCTGGAGGGCGATCCGGCAACCGCGCTGGATCACTCCCGAAACCTCGTGCTCAGTGAAAAGGCCGCTCAAAAATACTTCGGAAAAAACTCGGCTATTGGGCAAACGCTTTTGATCAACGACCGGCCGTTTACCGTTTCCGGCGTAGTCAAACGGTTGCCTGCCGCCTCCACCGTACAATTCGATTTCCTGGTTCCAATGGCCGATTTCAAAGTCGTGGAGCGCTTTTCCTGGTCCTGGATTTGGCTGCAGGTAGACACCTGGGTACGTTTGAGGGAAGCGCCTACTCCAGCCAGCCTGGCTGCACTTGAAGCCAAATTCCCGGCTATGGTGCACAAACATGCACCTGCGGCATTTGAACGCATCGGGCAGAATTTTGAAGAACAACTCCGCCGTGGCGACCGCTGGAATGTGCAGCTTTTACCCCTGCCAACCTTGCATCTGGATCATCCCAACCTCGCCAGTCGACTCACCACCCTGGGCGACGGAGCTCAGGTGATGATGTTCGGTATTATTGGACTCCTGATCCTTATTCTGGCCAGTATGAATTTTATGAACCTGACCACCGCGCGTGCCTCCACCCGTGCCAGGGAGGTAGGCGTAAGGAAAGCCCTGGGCTCCGACCGCGGCACGCTTGTGGGGCAGTTCCTGACGGAATCCATGTTGTACAGCGGTTTGGGTATGGTACTGGCCACCGTTCTTGCCGGAGCAAGTCTGCCCTTGTTTAATCAGTTAACCGGGCTCGAAATGGGCATTAGTCAGCTTTTTGCCTGGCAAAACCTGGGCCTGGCAGCAGGATTAACCGTTCTGACCGGCTTATTGGGCGGCTTGTACCCGGCTTTTTTCCTGTCGAAATTTCAGTCCGGAAAGGTGCTCAAAACGAATGTCGGCAGCATCAAAGGTGGCCATGCCGGCATCCGAAACGGTCTGGTAATGTTTCAGTTTTCCGCAACCATTGCCCTGATGTTATGTTCCTGGATGGTTTTGCGACAGCTGGAATTTGCTCAAAAGAATTCACCCGGGTTAAACCGGGAACATGTTTTGGTATTACCGGTTCTCCGCAACCTCGAAAATCCAAAAGAGGTAGAGTCTTTCCGCCAGCACATTTCCCAGCTTCCGGAAGTCAGCACGGTATCCAGGGCCACTTTTTTGCCCTCTCTGGGAAGTTTCGGCGATTTTTACGAGCCAGAACAGGGTGAGCAAAACCGGGCGGTTACGTCCAACCTCCTGTTGTCTTCTTACCTGGGCGATACCCGCCTGGTTCCTGCGCTTGGTTTAGACATCATTGCCGGAAGGAATTTTCAGGACGATACGGGACTGGGCGACTCCTGTTCGGTCATTCTGAATGAAGCAGCGGTTCGTGCTATCGGGTGGGAAAATCCTCCTGGCAACTGGCTGCGTTATCCTGGCCACCAAAACCAACGGTTTCAGGTGGTGGGGATCATGCGCGATTTCCACCTGGGTTCTGTGCGCACCGCCATTGAACCAGCCGCCATTTTCCACCATTCTTCCAATACTTATAAGGTTTATGCCTCCTACCTCGCGGTCAGGATGCAACCCGGAACAGAAAAGACTTGTATTGAAAAAACCGGAAAACTCTGGGCTGCCGCTATTCCGAATGCGCCATTCCAGTACGATTTTCTGGATGAGTCTTTCGCCAGGATGTATCGTTCAGAAGCCAAAATGGGCGCTGTTCTGAGCGTATTTACGGGTTTGGCCTTGTTTATCGGCTGTTTGGGGTTGTTTGCCCTGGCCGTATTTACCGCAGAACAAAGAACCAAGGAAATTGGGGTGCGCAAGGTGCTTGGCGCCAGCAGCGTCACGCTGCTGCGGATGCTGTTGCTGCAACTGTCCCGCCCGGTTCTGATCGCAGTACCGATCGCCTGGGTGATCGGCTGGTGGGCGATGGCGCGCTGGCTCGAAGGGTTCAGCGTGCGGATCG